>JANWZE010000027.1 GCA_025054955.1 Blastocatellia bacterium
TCGTCAACTGGCTCGACTCGAACCTTAGCGCCTCTCTGATACCAATTGCATCTGATGACCGCGCCTGCGGCAGTTGCCTGGGTCTGCTTCTCATACTAGAGCGGTTTGCGAGTGAGTTCACCCTGAGAGCGCACGCTTCCGGCGTGCATTCGCCCGCACGATGTGCGGCTTCCAGGCTAAAGGCAATTGGAAATCGCTCCAATTGTGAAGGGAAAGATCGGAGCGTTGGCGCGCGGCCAGATTGAGCAAGCCATGGAGAAAAAGCTATGCTTCAGCTTCCAGGTTCAAAGACTCCAGACCAAAATAAGCGTGAGCGGTCAAGGCGTCGCCCGCGACCAGCACCAGCGCGAACTAAATCGCAGGACTAGCTGCCTCGAAAAGGTCGTCAAGGGTAAAAATTTTTCTTGACGAAAAACGAAAAAAAAGTAGTAACATTCTTTCCGCGTAATTTTTTTCCAAGGAATCGCCCATGAGCTCCGCGCTCGCCACGAACGATGAAAATGGTTATTTTCAAGTCATCGCCCATGTGCAACAGCCACGCCACGAAGGATGAAAAGACAATTCTTTCGTGAAGTTCGTGTGTTTCGTGGGCGATTTCCCAAGGAGCGATCTTGGGGACGCGGCGTCGTGAGACGCCGCCAAAGTCCAGCCAGACGTGAAACGTCTGCCTCATCCATTTCGTTTGAACTGTCACTGTTTTGCCCAGTGGAGCCGCGTTGGCCGACATCGGCGATCAGAAGCCGCCTTGACTGTCTTCGTAGTTAGAGTCGTTGATGGTGAATCTCGTGTTACTGATCAACAAGACGGCTTTGCCTGATTTTTCGCGGAAAGTGACGCCGGCAGCAAAACTGTAATCGTCGCCCTGGGTGTCAATATCGAGCAGCTCTGCACTCAGTGTCACAATTGTCATCGGGCGGGTGATTGAAGCGCCCGTCGGCGTTGTCCAGGTGAATGAGGGCGCTGCCAGATTGAGCAGCACGCGATGGGGCGTCATATCATCTCGGAGCATGAAGCGATCGGAGACCCGCACCGTGACGCGATCCGTCGCGCTCAGCCCAAACGGCGTGGTGACTTTCAACTCGAACACATATAGCCTGAGCGCAGCCACCGGCAGTTGTGGCGCGATAAACGTGAGCAACGGCCCACCACTGGCAAACGGAATGCTGTCACCGCTTACCTGCGTCCACTCATAGCTCAACGGTTCGCCATCCAGACCACGACTTCTGGAGCCATCAAGCGTGACTGTTTCTGTCTCTAACACACCCACATCGTCGCCGGCATCGGCAATCGGGGCTCGACGCAACGGGCGACCATTGAGGCAAATTCCTAGCAGATAATCGAACCGCTCATCGCCTTGACTGATTCGCGCTTCTCGCACACGAATGGTGTAGACGCCCGTCAGCGGCAAGCTCAACACATTCAGAAATTCGGCATTGCCCGCTCGCTCACCATTGTTGTTTTGTACCGCTACTGTCATTCCCATTGGATCAATCAATTCCAGCACGCCGTCAAAGCCGCCAGCTCCAACTGTTTGATCGAGGCTGATGGCCAGCGTGCTCATCTCCGGCGCTTGAAACCGCCATCCATCTACATCGCCGGGCATATTGATGAGTCCACCGTTGACGTTGCTGGCCAATGCCGCGTTTTCAATCGCGTCATTGGGTTCGACTTCCATCCGCACCGGTCCGGGCAACACACAGAGAAACAGCCGATATTCGCTGATTGTCTCGTTATTGCCGTTCTCACGGACCTCGACTTGATGAGTGCCTGTGCGCGTAATTCTAACGCCCGCCAAGCCGGAGGCTAGCGGGTTCGGTCCATTGTCCTCATCGGCAGCAATCACCCGATTGCCCATGAGCAATCTTAAGGATGAATCCCGACTGGTGGTTGACGGCGTCGTATCAACCGAGATGAACACGTAATCGCCTTGAGTTGCAGTGAACGAAAAAAGATCAACATCGCCGACCGGATTGATGGCCGCGCGCACATAGCGGGTCAACGGCGGCACGGGCGTGGCTGCATTACCGGAGTTGTTCGGTTCGCGCTCGTTCAGAATTGTGCCTTCCTGTCCAGGCCCGCCCTGAGCAAGCCGATGATTCACATGCGAGTTCGTGCCGCTCGGGATGAATCCCACAACGGTTAACGCAATGATGAGCAAACTTGAGAGTTTTCTTTCCATGGCCAGGAATCGTCTCCGGCGTAAGAAGCTATTTCTTAATTGCATCCTTCCCTCCTTGTATCATCCGCAAATTCGCACGCCTGTCACGCTGACCGGAGTTGGCGACGTTCACGGATTACTTATCAGTGTGGCGACGCGATTCTGCCATACGCCGGCGAGGAAAGGCAAGGCCGTGATCCTAACCGTGACGCTTCAAGAGGCGCAAAGCATCCGGCGCGGCTTCACCGCGCGTGTGGTTGTGCTGGCTTGCACAAATCAGAGGTTCCACTTCTGGCTCCCCTCCGATGGGCTGCTGACGGGCCTGAAACTTATTGACTCGAACCTCTGCATGCCGGCCTAAAGCATTTCCTCCTCCGGCATCAAGAAAAAAATTGACTTGACGTGGGCATAAGCCTTAAAATACCGCCCGGTTGTAGTCTTTAACTAGAGTTTGTTGGCAGTTGTGGTACTTAATTAGGAGGGTTGGAAGTTGTTTCCATTCTTGAACGATGTAGTGAAGTCGTTAGGGTTGTGGCGTGAAAGCAAACTGACTGCATCCGGTGCGCTCGGCCACGCTCTGATGGCTATTTAAGTGGGAGGGCAGTTTTAGGACGCCTCGACACATATCCGGCGACAGCGCTCGCGCTGAGCTTCAACTTGCAAGGAGGTAGAGAATATGAAGATTAAGCAGGCGACGTTTTATGTATGTCTTGTTGCGCTTCTAGGGATGATGATGTTGCCGGCCAGCGCCAAAGTTCAGACCGTTGCTGACAAGGCCAGCAAGGCCCAAACAACGACGCAACCGGCCACTCTTCCAATCAAGGGGAAAATCGGCTGGCAAGAATACGGCAACAAGTTCCTGGAATTGATGGCCCGCCAAGATACACTGACGGGCGAAGAGTTATTGCTCTACAAACAACTGGCTGATGAATTAGGAGCGGAGTACGAACGATTGTACGGCGACGCCGATCTACCGCTTGGCGTCATGGCTTTTGGTGCCGATACGTGCCCAGCAGCTCCGACCAACACCACGTCGTTCACCGATTCAGACACGACTGTTGGCGCGGCTGACAATTATGATCCGGCGGCGGCGACCACATGCCCAAGCACCGGCCCTGGTATTAGCGGCGGGACGATGTTCGCTGCTAGTGGCCAGGGTCCAGACAAAGTCTACAAGCTCAACAGCCCGACGGCCGGCACTGCCATTGTGAGCATGGATCCTACAACGACGGCGGATTTAGCTTTGTATGTGCTCAGCCCGACCTGCCCGGTAGGGGTTTTCACAACGAACTGCATTGTCGGCGATGATTCAGGGGCCGGTGGTGTGCTTGAGATGGTGACATTCCCCATCGCTGCGGGTACGGATTATTTCATCGTGGTGGATGGCTATGCCGGGGCCAGCGGCCCTTACGACCTGGTGGCCACGGTCGCCGTTCCGCCGGCTAATGATAGTTGCGCCTCGGCCACGGTGATCAACCCGGCGCTCAATCCGCAAACGATCACGCAGTCAACACTACTGGCGACAACGGCTCCTACCGACCCGATCATCCCTTGCGCGGCTGGTGTGCCATCTCAACATTCCAATACGGTGTGGTTCTCCTACACAGCGCCGGTAAATCAGGATGTGACGGTGACAACAAATGGTACTAGTTATGGCGGAGGCAACGACACGGTTTTGGCCGTTTGGTGTCCCCCTTGTCCAACACCCACTGAGCTTGTTGCCTGCGACGATGATAGTGGAACTGGGCTGTTGTCAGCCGTCACGTTCCGGGCGGTAGCCGGGCAAACCTATCTGATTGAAGTGGCCGACTGGGGCGCCCCAAACGGTGGGACGCTGAACTTGAATATCTCCTCTGTCAATTTGCCGGCTCCTCCACCAAACGACGCTTGTGCGGCAGCCACGCCGGTCACCTTTGGGTCTAACGGCGGCGCATTTATGGTTTGTCAGAGCACTGTGGGAGCTACTGAAGCGTGTGGTGAACCAGGTATTGGCGGCGCCAGCGTCTGGTATCAAGTGACCGCCGGCAAGACCGGGTTCCTCGATCTGGGAACATTTGGCTTCCAGGGCGTGCAATCCACCAACTACGACACGACGATTCACGTTAGAACAGCCTGCCCACCCGGCGGCACAGCTCTGGCTGACAATGACGATTTCGGTAATGACTTGCGTTCACGCGTGATCATTGCTGTTACAGCCGGCCAAACGTTCAGAGTCCGCATAGGCGGGTTTAACAATGCCACTGGCACGCTCTGCGTCCGGTTCGTCAACTTCTAACGCCTCCGTCTTTCTTTCGGCAAAGCTCCGTGGTTTGGGCTTCATGAGCTGGCTCAAGCCACGGGGCCATTGTCGTTCTCACGTGTGAAAGGGCGAAGAATTATCAGCCGGATGGCGTGAACAGCAGTAGCACAATGCCGACCAAAGCAGCCCATGCTGCTCCTTTGAAATAGCCACAGATTTCACGCTTCACACCGATGGTTCTCTGGTGACACCCGGTGCAGCGTGTGTGGCTGAGTCCTCTTAAAATAGCCCACGAAACAAATAGCCCACGAAACACACGAAACACACGAACTTCACGAAAGAATAGTATTTTCTCGTGGCGTGCGGGGAACGCATGGGCGATTCCTGACTTTATCTTGGCCAAAGCGGCGTCGCGCCCTGCGGGCTTGCCGCCGCGCTCCAAAACGCATTCTCATACGCACTCTAGCTTGGAGTGCGCCGGCAGAGCCAAGCGGTAACGGCGCTCCTCTGAAGAATGTGGCACAGGCGTTCCCGCCTGTGCTCCATTTTCATGGTTCGTGGCGTGGCCGATTGCTTGCTCTTGAGCAAGTGTGTTGGCGGCTCTGTCGCCCCAGTCTTAAGGCGCTAGAAACGGTTGCGGCAGAAACGGGGTAAACTGACCACGCTTGGCTTCTGTCTGCGCGCGTGAGATGTGCAAAGGTGCGTCTTTGATTCGCGTGAATACCAACTCGTCTTGCATCGGTTGTGCGTCAATTTGAATCTCTTCTCCGCCGACAAGCTGACCCGTAGCAACCAGGTTGGCTAACGGAAAGACGATGTAGCGTTCAATGGCCCGTTTCAGGTGGCGCGCGCCATAGCGATAATCGCAGCCTTCCTCAAGCAACCGTTGTTTAGCGCGCGCCGTGAATCTCATTGTCAACGGGCGAGCGAAGCGCCGATTCATGCGCTCTTGAACCTGTTTCAATTCCAACTCCACGATCTTCCGAAGCTGCTCTTCACGCAGTGGCCGAAAGACGACGGCTTTATCAATCCGATTCATGAACTCCGGGGAAAACTTTCTCCGAGCCGCTGCAATCGCCGTGTGGTAAATCTTCTCGTCGGTATATTCATTCAAGCGTGGGCTGGCGGTCGGCGGGCCAAAGCCGACTTTGACTGACATGAGCGATTCCATTTCTTTGGCGCCGAGATTAGAGGTCATACAAATGATGCAGCGAGAAAAATCAACTTTTCGATTATCCCCCAGCGTCAATGTAGCTTTGTCCAAGATACCCAGCAACAGCAGCCATAAGCTGTCAGAAGCTTTTTCGATCTCGTCGAACAACACAAAGGTAAATTGGTTTTCGGGCGTTTGGAAACGATCAATGCGTTCTTGGGTGAATGCCGGCTCGGTTTCCCGATGGCCCAGGTAACCGGGTGGCGAGCCGATCAGCTTGGCGATTTCATGACTGTGTTGAAATTCAGCGCAATCCACTTTGACCATCGCATAGGGATCACCGAACAGAATTTCCGCGGCTGCTTCAACGACCCGCGTTTTCCCTGTTCCCGTTGGTCCGAGGAATAACAACGTCCCGATGGGCCGAAAGGGCTGTGTCATGCCGGCCAAATAAAGTTGATAGAGGCCGACCAACGCGCGGACTGCCCGCTCTTGTCCAACAATGCGAGCAGCGAGTTGGTCGTTGAACATCTGCGCTGATGGGCTCATCAGGCTGGGGTCTAATTGTGTCACATCCATCCGAGCATGTTCTTTGAGTGTCGCCACCATGTAATGCCACCTCCGCGCTGACGTTGAAACAAGCGACGTGAGCAGAACGGGTGTGCAATGCCTGTTCCAAACCCGAAGACCGGACTGGCTCCGGCATGCTTCGTTGCACTATGTATTGTCATTGGAAGTCTTGTTCTGCTGAGTTCGTCTCTCGCCAAGCGATGGAGTGATCCAATGCGTTTCAACCCTGAAACATTTTCTTCAGTGGTGAAAGCAGCCTTTCTGCAAGAAGCGGGTTCGGCCTCGCCGATACGGATTTCCGACGGCTACGACGGGCTATCGAACGGGGATGTAGACCGCTGGCAGGCCGATGGCTTGACAGTCCAAGAGCGCGTGGGCTAAAAATTCACGCGGTGACTTATGATGCTGAACATACTCAAATACGGCGATCCACGACTGGAACAGCCGTCCGAGCCGGTAACCGAGTTTAACGGAGAACTGGCCAAACTCGTGCATGATATGTTTGAAACGATGTACGCTGCTCGCGGCGTTGGGCTGGCGGCGCCGCAAGTGGGCGTGTTGAAACGCCTCTTTGTGATGGATTGCAGCGGCGGCACAGACCCAAAACAAAAGTACGTCTTCATCAATCCTCAGATCATCTCCACGGAAGGCGAGCAGGTCGGAGAAGAAGGTTGCTTGAGTTTCCCCGGCATCTATCTGAAAGTGACTCGTCCCAAACGAGTGCTTGCTACGGCGTATGATCTCAATGGCAAGCCATTCACGGTTGATGCGATGGACTTGGCAGCCCGCTGCATTGCCCACGAAACTGATCATCTGGACGGTGAATTGTTCCTTGATCTGGTCAGCGCAATCAAACGCGATTTTGTACAGCGAAAAATTAAAAAGCTGATCAAAGCGGGAGAATGGTAAAAAAACCAGCTCTCCGACCTCGGAGTTGAAAAACAGAAATCAGGAGCCAGGCGTCAGAAGTCACAAGCCAGAAATCAGGAGTCACGAATCACGGACCGCGAACCACGAGTCACGAATCACGGTCCACGGGTCACGGACCACGAATCACGATTCACAGACCTTTGAAGTCGTTATGCGGATTATTTTCATGGGCACGCCGGACGTGGCCGTGCCGACGCTGGAACGCATCATAGAAGCGGGTCATACGGTCGAAGCTGTGTTCACGCAACCTGACCGTCCGGTTGGGCGCCATCAGACACTGATGCCGCCGCCGATCAAGCGAGCTGCGCTGGCTCACGGGCTTCCTGTTTATCAACCGGCGCAAATCAAAACCGACGAAGTGCGCCAGCAGTTCCTCGCTGTGGCGCCGGACGTTGCGGTGGTGGTGGCTTACGGTCGGATTCTTCCGCCCTGGTTGCTGGAGATTCCTCGTTGGGGGTGCATTAACGTCCATTTCTCGTTGTTGCCAAAGTATCGCGGCGCAGCCCCTGTCAATTGGGCGATTGCTTGCGGCGAAACAGAAACAGGGGTCACGACGATGCAAATGGACGCTGGACTGGATACGGGGCCGATTCTGCTACAAAAGTCTTGTTCCATCGAACCCGACGAAACGGCTCCTGAACTAGCCGCGCGGCTGGCCGTCATCGGCGCTGAGCTGCTGGTGCAAACACTCGCCCTGATCGAACAGGGCGCCATCACGCCTCAGGCACAAGATCATTCTCAGGCAACGTTGGCGCCCATTCTGAAGCGTGAAGACGGCTTGATCAACTGGCAAATGCCAGCGCAGCACATCCACAACCGCATCCGCGGATTTCAACCCTGGCCCGGCGCGTGGACCATTTTCAACGGACAGCGATTGATTATCTGGGGCGCGAACGTTGTCTCTGCTGATCAACCGGACGAACGGGAGCGGGCGCAGCGCGATGCCGTCACAGCGCCGGGAACGATCGTTCATGCCGGCAAAGAGCGTCTCGTGATTCAATGCGGGGATTTGTCCCTATTGCAGATTGAAGAACTCCAGCTTGAAGGGAGACGACGCATGAAGACACGCGATTTCTTAAACGGCATTCGAGTGGATGCAGGCATGCAGCTCGGCCATTAGCGCGTGGTTTGGGTGAACGCAGACGTTGAGTTTTGGCCGAGCGCGTCTTCCCTTGCTTAAGAACATGTGGCATAGGCATTCCTGCCTGTGCTCCATGATTCATTCTTCGTGGCGTGCAAGAGCATAGGAACGATTCTCTTGAGCATGTGGCATAGGCATTCCTGCCTGTGCTCCATGATTCATTCTTCGTGGCGTGCAAGAGCATAGGAACGATTCTCTTGGAAACTGAGAGCATGTGGGATGAGCATAGTGTCCAAGAAACGACAATCCACCTCGCCATCGCTTCATGGTAGGAGCGGCCACCGGTCACCGGCCATCAGTCCGGCGCGGCGGGAAGCGTTCCGCATCTTGTTACAGGTCGAACAGGAGCGAGCTTATGCCTCAGAGCTCTTGGTTTCGGCAAAGCTGGATGCTCTAGCTGCTGAGGACCGTCGTCTGGTGTATGAGCTGGTGCTGGGCGTGCTGCGCTGGCAGCTTCAACTGGATTATTACATCGCACACTATGCGACTCGGCCGGTGACGAAACTGGAGCTACCAGTTCTCATCGCGTTGCGACTCGGTCTCTATCAAATCCGGTTTCTGGATCGGATTCCCGATTGGGCCGCCGTGAACGAATCCGTGCAACTGGCCAAAAGACACAGCCGGGCCGGCGCGACGCGACTGGTCAATGCCATTTTGCGAGAGGCATGTCGAACACGTCAGATAGACCTCTGTGATCAGATTGAACAGGAGCATGAGCAACTCGCCATTCGATACTCTCATCCGCGCTGGCTGGTTCAGAAATGGATCAGCCAATGGGGTCGAGAGGAGACGATCCGGCTCTTGCAAGCCAACAACGCAACGCCACCAGTGGCCCTCCGATTCAATCCGCTGAAGGCTGTTCCCGAACAAACGCGGACCGAGCTTGAACAGCAGGGCGTCTCGCTGATCGCTTCAGCGTATGCGCCCGGGGCCTATCGCATCGAACGGGGAGCGACGCAGGATTACGGAGCGATGGTTCAATCAGGCAAGGTCTACATTCAAGATGAAGCCTCGCAGTTGGTCGCATCGCTGCTGGCGGTTCAACCGGGTATGCGCGTGCTCGATGTGTGCGCCGCGCCCGGCAGCAAAGCCACACAGATGGCAGCCACGATGCTGAATCAGGGAATGATCGTGGCTGCCGATGTACATCAGCACCGGCTACGTCATCTGCAACAGCTCAGCGATCGGCTTGGCGTCACTCTCATTCATCCGGTCGTCATGGATGCGCGTCAGCCACTTCCGTTGACGCCTGCCGAGTTGTTTGATCGTGTATTGGTGGATGCTCCCTGTTCTGGCACAGGCACGCTGCGTCATCACCCTGAAATCAAGTGGCGACTCCAACAAGACGACTTGACCGCAATGGCGCAGCTTCAACTGGCCTTGCTTACTAACGCGGCCACGATGCTGGCGTGCCACGGGCGATTGGTCTATTCAACCTGCTCATTGGAGCCGGAGGAAAACGAACAGGTCGTTGAAAAATTTCTGGACGCGCATCCTCAGTTCAAGCGGCTCCAGCCCACAGCGCATCCAAGCGTGCTGACCCATACGGGCGATGTTCGCACGTTCCCTCATCGGCATCACGCAGACGGATTCTTCGCTGCTGTACTCGGCCGGCACACTTGATGTATTGGAGCGGTTTTCAATCAGCTTACCCTAAAAGCGTGGCTCTCAGTGTAAACTCGTTCGCAATTCGATCTATTGGTATCACCTGGCCCCGTCTTGGCCTACCTTTCACGTGTCAGACTGCAGGCGATAAAAAAGCCCGGATGAGCCAGACCACCTGGCTCCGCCGGGCTTACGAATTGTTCTGGATCCATCCGCGAAGCGGGCGGACACGTCACCGGCAGTCCGCCCACTCCACGTTGTCAATCACCCTACGGGCACGTGCACACGTCGTCGCACGCATTCACGTTCGACACAATTGTGTGCGTCACCGTCGGGTTGTTGCGCGAGATCGTCAGCCGGAAGTTCCCGCGACAGCGCCCAAGATCAATGATCCC
>JANWZE010000028.1 GCA_025054955.1 Blastocatellia bacterium
CCATGACTATGCCATCATGGAGCAGCAATTGCTTAAAAACCTCAGGTAATGTTTTCTCAGATGATCTTCCAAAGGTCCCTCCTCACGAGACGAAGAATCTAGGGGGAGATAGAAACGGCTGTCAAGCCAGAACCACGAACCGGAGCGATGTGGGTTACGTCCACGCTTCTCAACTGAGCATGTGGCACACACGTTCCCGCCTGTGATTCATTCTCAGTCTTCGTGGCGTGCCATAGCATAGGGGCGACTCCTTTGAGGGTGTGGCACAGGCGTTCCCGCCTGTGATTCATTTTCATTCTCCGTAGCGTGCGCGGAGCTCATAGACGACTCCTGCATCGTCACCGAGCACATGGACGACGCGTCTGTCCAATCCGTGCTGTCAGCACATGCCATGAATTTCTTCTCTCGCCCATTTTGGCTGCCCAGGTGTTAGGCAATGATAATTCAAGAAACCTCTTCCCTGACCGAGCGTGGATAGTTTATCATCGCGCTTTAAGAACAACTTGAAGGAGTCCGTATGAAACAGATGCATTATTCTTTTCTAGCCGCGTTACCGATTCTGGCGCTAGCGTGGTGGCATACTCAGCAAACGGCTTCGCCTGCCGCCACACAACCGAGCATCCCGATGGCCAAAGTAGCTATCATTGATAGCAACGAATTCACGGCTGACAAGGGGATTCAACAGGTCCTTCAACAACTCAGGATACTCGACGAAAAGTACAAACCTCAAACGGATGAGCTGCAAAAAATGCAACGAGAGATCGAAGCGTTGCAGGAAGAAATCCGCACAAAATCGGCCAACTGGACGGTTGAAGTACAACGCCGCAAGCAGGAGGACTTGGAAGACAAGCAACTGAAATTCAAACGTCGCAGTGAAGACACGCAACGCGCCTACCAAAAAGAACGGCTTCGTGTGACAGCGCCCATTAGCGAGCGGGTGCGCACTCACTTGCAACAGTACGCCATCAAGCGCGGGATTACAATCCTCATTGACATCGCCCCGCTGGAGCAATCCGGCGCTGTTCCCTACTATGATCAAGCTGTAGACATCACGCAAGACTTCATCAATGATTACAACAGAACCTATCCGGCGGCGGCAGCGGCTCCAAAGTAATTCGGCTTTCAATGCCAATCGGAAGACTCCGCTTCGTCTGCCTATGAATTAACAAGGGCCGATGGCCGACACGGCAATATGTCAGGCTTGATGCAACCTGTTTAATAAAAAGCCATGCTTGCGTAGGTGACGGCTGAGCGAGTTGACTCTTCGCTCCACTGCTCGTACTTGAGCAGTGTTCCGGAGGTTGCTTCTGTGGCTGCCAAGAAAGTGCAAATCGGCGGGAAGCCACAGACCTTGTGTTGATCGCCATCCTGGCGGATCACTTGGAAAAAGGCGATCGGGTCAACGGCCTCTGCCGTGCGTAACATCGTCAAATCTTGTTGCTCGATCTGGGCAAGCCTCTCTTGAGCCGCAAATGGGTCGCCGAATTTGTGTCCCACATGAGCTAGATCAGCGCCGATGATAAAGCACGTTGGTCGCTCGTACTCTCGGATTGCTTGTTTCAGGGCGTTGATAAACTTGGCGAACGACGCATCTTCGTAGGGCGACTGGTAGCTCAGCAACATTTGATGGAACGAGGTGACTAAAATCGGCACGATCTGAACCGGACGACGGTCGGCTAATACGTGCTGCAAGAAGACAACTTGAAACTCAATGGAGTGTTCTGTTCGATGCGCCAACTCATTCTGACTGATCGGTCCGCCATAGTGGTCTTCTAACAGCGTAAGGAACGCTTGATCGGTTTTCATCACACCGAGCGGTGTGACAAAATCCTTTCGCGTCGGCACAAATAAATCACCCAAGCCGTAATGACTGGTGCCGAGAATGATGTAAGTTTGAGCTTGAGAGCGTTCGGCCAATTCCCGATAGGCCCAACTATAACACGGTCCCCCGACGCGCAGATCAATATGCGGCGCAATGATTCCTTTCAGATCATTGCTGGCACCGAACCTTTGCGGCCAACCAGCGCCTTCTTCAGCAGTGAACAACTGGTTAAGATATTCGCGCAACCGGGCGGGATCATCCGGGTAGCTCCCGCCAGCATGCGCGGCAGGACGAACGGGAGCGTTGACGAACTGTTCTTGAACGGCGTTTTTATGTGCAAGGAATCGCGGCGTATCCAGCAGAAAGTGCTGATCAAGTTGATCAATCAAGCGCTGAACATCATCGCTAAACAGCATTTCACCTTTGTGGCGCATCCATTCAGCTTGCACGTCAACCATTGAATGCTCGCCGTCCAGAAATCGTAGGATGTCCAGTGCCCCTACAGAGATCAGCAGCACACCATGATTATATCCGTGTGGATCACGCAGGCCGATGAGCTGCTTGCCTTCAACCGTGACGGGAAACATTTCAATGTCGGTGCGGAGCCGTGGCAATCGCATACGCTGATGAACCTCCAATCATGCTGACACGGGGTCATTCGATTGAAGCGCACTCGTCGAAAGGTTCCACTGTTGAGCTAACGCTAAACTGGCTTGCACAACCGAGCCGTCTTGCACAAGGCGATTGACCAACCCAAGACGGTAAGCCTCCTGGGCAGTGAGGCGCCGACCCGTCATCAACAATTCCATCGCCTGCGCCCGTCCGACCACGCGCGGCAACCGTTGCGTTCCGCCGAATCCCGTGATGATGCCAAGACGAGCGCCAGGATGAGCAAAAACCGACCGGAGTGAGGCAATGCGAATATGACAGGCCAGAGCCAGGTCCACGCCTCCACCCATGCAGTATCCGTCAATGGCCGCAATGGTCGGCATTGCGCTGCGCTCAATCAGGCGACACACCTGCTGGCCACGACGCGCAAATGGCAAGGCGCTCAAACCATTCAACGAACCGACCTGATAGATGTCCGCGCCTGCGGCGAACGCTCCACCCGAACCGGTGAGGATGATGGCGCGAACATCGTTCCGTCGGTTGAGATGAGCCAAGATGTCAGCCAACTGATCGAGAGTTTCAATGGTCAACGTATTGAGCGCGGCAGGGCGGTTCATGGTCACAACGGCTACACCCTGGCCGTATTGCACGATGACAGGGGCGTCTTCAGGCGCGTGGACGGACATGCGACCGGATGAATTCGATAATCGTATGCATGGACGTGCCGGGCAGAAACACCTCGGCGATACCGATCTCCTTCAATTTGGGAATATCCTCCTGAGGAATGATCCCACCAACGACCACAAGCACATCAGTCAGTTCTTTCTCACGCAGCAATTGCATGAGCTGCGGACACAAAACGGTATGCGCGCCGGAGAGAATGGACAAACCAATGCAATCTACGTCTTCTTGCAAGGCCGCATTGACGATCATCTCCGGTGTTTGCCGCAGTCCAGTGTAAATGACTTCCATGCCCGCATCGCGCAACGCACGGGCAATGACCTTGGCCCCGCGATCATGGCCGTCCAAACCAGGCTTGGCAAGCAACACGCGAATTTTGCGTTCTGCCATAAGGTTAAAATGCTGGCTCCTGATAATCTCCGAAGACTTCTTTCATCGCTGAACTAATCTCGCCGAGCGTCGCATAGGCGCGAACGCACTCGATGATGAAGGGCATCGTATTGTCGTTTCCGCGGCAGGCAGCCTTCAACGCTTCAAGTGTCTGCTGGACGCGGTTGTTATCGCGCTTGGCACGCAACTGCCTGAGCCGCTCTTTTTGAATCTCGGCGACTGATTCATCAATGTAGAGGATCGGCAGCGGCGGTTCCTCATCAACCACAAAATCATTGACGCCCACGATGATCTTCTCGCCAGCTTCGACCGCCTGTTGATATTGATAGGCTGCTTCATGGATTTCGCGCTGCGGAAAACCAAGCGCAATAGCGTTGAGCATGCCGCCCATTGCGTCAATTTTGTCGAAATAGTCCCAGCACCCTCGCTCCATTTCATTGGTCAACGTTTCGACGAAGTAGCTGCCCGCAAGCGGATCAACCGTATTGGTCACGCCCGATTCATAGGCGATGATCTGCTGGGTTCGTAGCGCGATTTGCGCAGCCTGTTCGGTTGGCAGCGCCAAGGCTTCGTCCAGCGAATTCGTATGCAAGCTCTGCGTGCCGCCCAGCACAGCCGCCAGCGCCTGCAACGCCGTGCGAACCACGTTGTTGTAGGGTTGCTGCGCTGTGAGGCTGCAACCGGCCGTTTGCGTGTGAAACCGACACATCCACGATTGAGGATGGCGCGCGCCAAATCGCTCGCGCATGACCTTGGCCCACACACGTCGCGCCGCGCGGAATTTGGCGATCTCCTCAAAGAAATCGTTATGTGAGTTGAAGAAAAATGAGAGCTGCGGGGCAAACTCGTCCACATCGAGCCCGGCAGCAATAACCCACTGCACATACTCGATGCCATCACGCAATGTGAAGGCTAACTCCTGCAGCGCCGTCGAGCCGGCCTCGCGGATGTGGTAACCAGAAATCGAGATCGGATGCCAACGCGGAACATGTCGCGTGCAAAAAACGATCGAATCAACGACCAAGCGCATGGAGGGTTCCGGTGGATAAATCCATTCTTTTTGCGCGATGTACTCTTTCAGGATGTCGTTTTGAAGTGTGCCGGAAATCTTTTTCCAATCAGCGCCCTGCTTTTCAGCAACGACCAGATACATGGCAAAGATGATGGAAGCAGGTGCATTGATGGTCATCGAGGTCGTGACTTGCTCCAATGGAATGCCATCAAACAGCACTTCCATGTCTTCCAGGCTGGAAATCGCAACGCCGCATTTGCCGACCTCGCCTGCTGCGGCCGGATCATCAGCGTCTACTCCCATCAACGTCGGCAGGTCGAAGGCGACCGATAAGCCAGTCTGCCCATGCTCAAGCAAATACTTAAACCGCTTGTTGGTGTCAAACGCTGTGCCAAAACCGGCAAATTGCCGCATCGTCCACAGCCGCCCGCGATACATCGTTGGATAGATGCCGCGCGTATAGGGATACTCACCGGGGAAGCCCAAGTCCCGTTCGTAATCCAGCTCAGCCACATTCAACGGCGTATACAGGCGTTCGATTGGCCGGAGCGATACCGTCGAGAATTGCCGCATGCGCTCAGGCCGTTTTTGCAGCGTAGGATTGAGCGTTTCTTCCTCCCAACGTTGCACATCTATGCCAACATGAGAGTGCGTCTCCTTAGTTGTCATGAGCCTCGTTGCTCCGTCTCAGGAATTGATCTAACCGAGAGGGCTATAGTAATGTAGCGACTTTGGGGCTGTCAATTAGGCCGACGCCGGATAAGAGCCAAGGATTTTGATAAATTCAGTCATGCCGCGCAACTGCTCCAACGCTTGTTGAACGTTCTCATCCGCCAAGCTCCCCTCCAGATCAACATAAAACATGTACTCCCATGGCCGACCCGGTCGTGGCCGCGATTCCAGCTTGACCAAGTTGACATTGTGTTCGG
Source organism: Blastocatellia bacterium (assembly GCA_025054955.1). Taxonomy (NCBI): domain Bacteria; kingdom Pseudomonadati; phylum Acidobacteriota; class Blastocatellia; species Blastocatellia bacterium. The sequence continues at coordinate 5,444 of JANWZE010000028.1, forward strand.
CAAACTTTTGCAGCGTGCTGAGCAGCGCCCCGGGCTTATTGGACACGCTGTAAATTAACGACGTTTTATTCGCCTTCTCAGTGATACTGTGATCCGGCGAAATCACCAGAAACCGCGTGTAGTTTTGCGGGTCTGATTCAATGCCCTCTTTCAAGATGGCCATGCCGAGCTTCTCGGCCGCTTGTGCGCTGGCAATGGCCGCCACATCGCGTCGTTCTTGCTCGGTGATGTACTTGACGCTTCCTGCGGTGTCATAGACCTGAATAATCTCCCAGTCGGGATGCTGCGAGAGAAAGACCCGGCATTGAGCCACTGACTGCGGGTGAGCATAGACGCGGCGAATATCCTGCAGTGTCGTTTCCTCATGTCCAATCAGGTTGTGAACAATGCGCATCTTGAACTCACCGATGATCGCCACGTCATACTCTAATAGCAGGTCATAGTTCTCGTGAATGCTGCCGGAGAGCGAATTCTCAATTGGGATCACGCCGTAATCGCACGTACGATCCTGCACGCCTTGGAACACGTCCCGAAACGAGAGTTGCGATTGCGGCACGGCCGTTTCGCCGAAATATTGATAGACAGCGCGCTCGCTGAACGCGCCCGGCTCGCCTTGATAGGCGACTTTGAGCGGCTTGGTCGCTGTCCAGGTAACGGCCGCTGGAATCTTGTAGGATAAATCAAGCTGGCGTCCGACCACTGGCGAGATGACTTCCAAATCACGGATCAATTTCTCCAACTGCTCGAAGTAGAGGCTCTGCGGTCCATCCGAGAGTGCCTGCTCTGGATTCGGGTGCACCTCGACCATCAAGCCATCGGCGCCAGCAGCAATTCCGGCCAGGGCCATCGGCGCCACAAATTTACGATTCCCCATGCCGTGACTCGGATCAACAATGATCGGCAAGTGCGTTTTTTCCTTGATCACCGGAATCAAGCTCAAGTCAAGCGTAAATCGTGAATGGTCGGAAAAAGTGCGAATCCCCCGCTCGCACAAAATGACCTGGTCATTGCCGCCGGCCAAGATGTATTCGGCTGCGCCAAGAAACTCTTCCATCGTAGCAGCCAACCCGCGCTTGAGCATGACCGGCTTGCGCACTTCGCCACACGCTTTCAGGAGCTCAAAGTTCTGCATGTTGCGCGCGCCGATCTGCAAAATGTCGGCATATTCAGCCACAATCGGCACGTGATCAACGGTGAGCACTTCGGTAATGACTGGCATGCCGGTGCGCGCCCGCGCTTCGGCCAGAATCTTCAAGCCTTCTTCGCGCAACCCTTGGAAGCTATAAGGTGAGGTGCGCGGTTTATAGGCGCCACCCCGCAGAATCGTCACACCCAGATGATGGAGACGGTCGGCAATCTCCAACAACATCTCTCGACTCTCAACAGCGCACGGACCAGCCATGATAACGAACTTCTCTCCACCAATCGTCGTCGGGCCAACGGTCACAAGCGTCCGTTGGTGTTTCGTTTCTCGTAAGACAAGCTTCAAATTCAATCCCATGAGACTTCCTCCTTGATAAACTGACGTGTGTTAGCTCATCAGGCTGCCTGATACGGCTCGGCCTGTTTTATCAACGGCGATATAAGAATTGTCGAGTGAAAGTCAACGTACCATTGCCCGCTTGTACGGGCAAAAGTAGAACGCATTGAAGAAATAGAAGACCCAGAATATGGCCGCCGCCTTCGTCTCAGTGCAACAGGCGTTGATGCTGGCAACGATTTGGCGACATCTGCTTTTCATTTTTATCTCTGCCCTCGTATGATAAAAGGCGGCTCTATTATAAAGGAATCGGGATGCGTGTCAACAAATTTCTATTGGTCGTTGTGATCTTTGCGCCGCTGATGAACCCGCTCCTAATCTGCATCGGCCAGGTTTCATTGCGGGCAGACCTCGTGCTGGTCCCCGTGAGCGTTCGTGATAAACAAGGACGCGCGGTGACCGACTTACGCGCCGATGATTTCAAACTGTTCGACAACGGTCAGCCCCAACGCATTGTCTTTTTCTCATCGGAGCAGGAGTCAGACCAATTGGCGCGACCTCTTGAGCTGGTTTTGTTGCTGGATTCGAGCCGGAGTATCTCCGCCATCTTACATCAACAACGAACGGCCGTGACGAGCTTGCTCAACCAACTTGGAGAAAAAACCTTCGTCAGTCTCATTAGCTTCAGCCGGCATCCCAATGTGATACTTGATTTCACCAATCAGAAAGAGCGCGCGCTGACGGCTTTTCTTCAGCATCAACGCCTCGAAGGCGACACAGCCATTTTTGACGCCGTCTTGTTCGGGCTGAAACAACTGAGCGAGCGGCCGCAAGATGAGACCCGAAAGATCGTGATCATTATTTCCGATGGACAAGACACGGCCAGCACCATAGGATTTCGCCAGTGCTTAGAGCTGGCCCATGAGCATGGCATCGCCGTTTACTCGATACTGATTCCGATCTATTCGCCGTATGGTGATCGTCTCGTCGCGCGTCGCCCAGTCAAAGGATTTCGTGAGTTAGCCGAAGAGACCGGCGGCAAATTCTTTCAAGTCGGCACAGTTGAAGCTGCGCTGAACCCAAGCGCCACAATTGATCTTGGCCCCATCTTCACAGCCATCGTTGAAGATGTGCGGCATCAATACTACTTGGGCTTCTATCCGCCGGAAAACAACCAGCCCGGTTTCCACCGGTTGGACGTGCGCGTGACCAAGAAGCATACGAAAGTTGAGTTGAAGCGGAGGGGATACATAGCGAGGCCGTAGTCGTCAATGACGCAGCCGGAAACAATTCATCCAAAGCGACCGAAAAACGCGGCACCAGCCGCGAGTGAACGTAGCCTTGGCCCTGCGCAAGCTCGGCGACGACATAATGTCCCTCTTCGAGCGCAAAGACCATGACGCTATGTAGCGACGGCTCCATCACCCAATACTCGTCAACGCCACAGCGAGTAGAGAGCTGTTTTTTTTCTCTTCGAGGTCGTGCTTGACGCTGATTGGTAAAATAACTTCAACGACCAAATTCAGGATGAGGCCCAGGTGTTCCCTGACGATCGGGGGCGGACTGGCTGTCCAATGCTCGTGGGATACAAACCTCGTTTCGATATGCAGTTTGATTACTGCACCTTTCGGAAGCTATGGCCCCGCGTATTCGCATAATGAATCTTCCCTGCATCCCACCGAGGAAAAATCACCAATGCCGCAACTGTGCGATTGGTTCATGCGCTTCGATGGCGCGTGCGTTATAATGTCGGCTCAATTTTTTATACTGGCCGGCAATTATGGAGACAAAAATAAGAACAGCGCTCATCAGCGTCTTCGATAAAACGGGCATCGTCGAATTTGCTCACGCTCTGACTCAATGGGATGTGACGATCATCTCCACCGGTGGGACAGCGCGCCTGTTGCGAGACAATGGCATCGCTGCCAAAGATGTATCCGACATCACAGGATTTCCTGAAATGCTCGATGGCCGTGTCAAAACCTTGCACCCACGCATTCACGGTGGAATCCTTGCGATCCGCCATAACCAAACCCATCAACAGGAAGTCAACAAGCATCAGCTTACGTTGATTGACATGGTCGTCGTCAATCTTTATCCGTTTCAACAAACAGCGATCAAGCCAGCGGTCACACCTGAAGAGATTATCGAGAACATAGACATCGGCGGGCCAACCATGATTCGCGCCGCAGCCAAGAATTTTCGCGATGTCGCCGTCGTCGTTGATCCAACCGATTACGAGATGTTGATCAAGCAGATGCAGTCAATGCGCGGAGGCCTCAGCCTGGAGACACGATTCATGCTCGCTCGCAAAGCCTTCGCCCACACGGCGAGTTATGACGCGGCCATCGCCGATTTCTTCGAGAACCGATTCTCAACTGACGACCAACAACTGCATATCGCATCCGAACCGATCATGCCGAGACGGTGCACAGTGACACTGCGCAAGCGACAAGATTTGCGCTATGGAGAAAATCCCCATCAGCAAGCGGCGCTCTACGAGTTCGCTGGCGACGCGCCTGGGGTGGCGCAGGCCGAACAACTCCAAGGCAAAGAACTATCGTTCAACAATCTCTTAGACCTCGATGCTGCGTGGAATCTAGTCAGCGAATTTGATGAGCCGGCGTGCGTGATTATCAAACATACGAACCCATGCGGCGCGGCGACAGCTCATTCCCTGCTCCAGGCCTATCAACAGGCGAACGCCACCGATCCTGTCTCGGCCTTCGGTGGCATCCTTGCATTCAATCGCACAGTTGATGGTGAAACAGCTCGCGAGCTGAGCAAGGTCTTCGTTGAAGCTGTCATTGCGCCTGATTTTGACGAGGCGGCCCGGCAGCTTCTAGCGGCAAAAAAGAATGTGCGCATCATGCGCATGCACAATCACGCGGCACGTGCCGGGTACGACTGCAAGAAGATCACCGGCGGCCTCCTGCTTCAATCGCGCGACGCAGACCCACTGCGTCAGGAGGATTGGAAAGTGGCGACAAAACGGCAGCCAACACATGAAGAATTGAGTGCGTTGCAGTTTGCTTGGAAGGTGTGCAAACACGTCAAATCGAACGCTATTGTGTTTGCCCGTCCCGGTCAGCTCGTTGGTGTCGGCGCTGGCCAGATGAGCCGGATTGATTCGGTCAAAATCGCTGCCATGAAGGCTCGTTTGCCGCTGGCCGGAACGGTGGTCGCCTCCGATGCCTTCTTCCCGTTTCGTGATGGCGTTGATGAAATTGCTCAACACGGCGCGACGGCAGTGATCCAACCTGGTGGATCAGTGCGCGACCAGGAAGTGATCGCGGCGGCTGACGAACATGGCCTGGCAATGGTGCTGACTGGCATGCGCCACTTCCGGCATTAATCGGGGTCCGTGATTCGTGATCCGGGATTCGTGGGTCGTGGTTCGTGATCCGGGATTCGTATGCCGTCATTCAATTCACGATCCTCAGTACACAGACCACGGTTCACGGTCCACGGTTCACAGCCCATGAGAATTAGGAGGCATAGATGACTGAGACCCATACGATGCGCTGCCGCTACTGCGGTCAACTCAATCAAGTGAAACCTGAACGCGAAGGCGTGGCCATCTGTGGACGTTGTCGGTTGGAACTGTCGGAGACGCCGCACAAAAAGTTTTCCTCACTCGATCCGCATACCTACATTCACGAGCTGGACAGTCAAGCATTGGCCGCGCTGAAAGCGGTGCCGGGCGTGGATACGGTTCTGAAAAAGTTTCTGGCGCTCACATACGAAAGTTACTTCCGCGTCGTCTTCATGGCCAGTTGCGTAAAAGTCAGCCAACGACAATATCCCGACCTGTATGCCAAGCTGGAAATCGCAGCAAAGACACTTGGCCTGCCCGTGCCTGATCTGTTTGTCAGTGTGGCAGACCCGTTTGACGGAGGCGTTGGGTTCAATGCGTTTTCCAGCGGCGTGGAAAAGCCGTTCATTGTTATCAATTCGCTGCTGGTGGAACGATTGACTGATGAGGAATTACTCTCGGTCATCGCGCATGAAGTCGGACACATTCATTCGCAGCACATGCTCTATCGGTCGGCGGCGCTGATTTTGCTCATGCTGACCCGTTATGCCATGCTCACAGGGCCGGTCGCAGCGGGCATGTCCACACTGCTCACCCTGACGTTACAAGCTGCGTTGCTCAACTGGTACCAGAAGTCTGAATTCAGCGCGGACCGAGCAGCGATGCTGGTCACGCAAAACGCTCAAACTGTCCAAACAGCATTGATGAAACTGGCTGGCGGCACGCTTGCTGCCAAAGTCAACTACGATGAATTCCTCGCTCAAGCACGCCAGTTTGACAAAAGCTACGACGAAAATGTGTCGGACAAGATTTGGACGTGGATCGCCGCCGCCCAGACAACACATCCGTTTCCTGTGTGGCGCGTATCAGAAATACTGAAGTGGATCAACAGTGGCGGCTATGAAAAAGTGCTCAGCCAATCAAGCGATTCGGCATCGTGACTGACTGCGACCGAGCATCGGAACGCGATTTGAGTTCAGTCGGTATCACGGGCGAAACCAAACGATGCGACGAGCTGATCCCATTTGCCCTGAGCCTTCAAGATAAACTCGATGGCCTCGCGCACGCCGCCATGACCGCCCTCGCGCCGCGTGACCCAGTGGGCGTGAGCTTTCACTTCGGCGACAGCATTGGCCACCGCAATGGCCAGCCCGACACGGCGCATCACAGGCAAATCGGGCAAATCATCGCCAATGTACGCAACGGCCTCATCAGAAATCCCTTCCTCGGCAAGGATCGCTTCATAAGCCAGCAGCTTGTTCTCGGCATTTTGATAGAGGTGATGGGCATGCATTTCCTTGACGCGGCGCTCCAGCGCATGGGATGTCCGCGTGGTAATCACGCCGGTGCGCAACCCAGCTAGCGCAGCCAGTTTCATGCCTTGACCATCGTGCGCATGAAAGAATTTCGTATCTTCCTTGTCAGGCAATAACACAATCCGCCCGTCTGTTAACACGCCATCGCAATCCATCAACAGCAAGCGAATACGTTGGGCTCGTGCTTGAACTGTCACATCTTCAACGGTGGGCTGGTGAGTTTCAAAGCTCATTTTTCCACGAACACAGGAATGTCATAGAGACGCCAACCTGTCGGCTGTTTGCGCAAGGTGAAAATTGCTTTGACGGTTCGTTGCCGCTCGCCGGTTACGACTTGCGCCTGTACGTCGAGCGCGACGCGATGCGCGTCGAGTCGTTGGGCGCGTAGGATTTCACTTTTCCACGACTTAATGAAGGCAACACCAATGGTGAATGCTTTTAGATTGCCTTGTTCAACCAAGCCTCGGACAGCGGACGGCGTTCCTGTGCTGACGGCAGCATCAAACTGCGTCATGAATGTTTGTACTGCCTCGTCGGCTTTGACCAGTTGTTCGGCCATCCGCTCAGCCTGAATGAGCAAGTCACGCACCGGCAGCAACGATGCGTCCTCAGCGAATGCAAGCGCGGCCTGGCGATAAGCCAGCACAGCCGATGCAGCTTGCTGTCGTTTCATACTGACATCGCCCAGAGCCAACTGCGCATTCGCGTAGGCTGTCAACGACAGCCACGGCTCTCTTATGATGTCCCGCGCTTGCTGCTCGGCTTCTTCGAGCCGACCTAACGCAGCCAGCGCGCGGGCAAGTAACGAACGCGCCACCAGGTTGTAAGGCTCTGCTTCGATGGCTTGACGAGCTTTCGGCTCAGCCTCGGCAGCCTTGCCCTGTACTAATGCGAGCGTTGCTTGTCCGATCAACTGACCGATAACGGGCTTGCGCGGGAAGGTGTCATTGTCATACCGGGCTTGCAAGTAATACTGATCAGGATCAACATGGGCGAGCGCCGGCTCCTGCGGAACATCGAACACGGCTTTGGCATATCCTTCAGATTCAAACTTGACAGTTCGGCGATGTTTTTCACCCGAAGGCAGCGTAATTTCCACGTCAACATCGCCACTGCCGTCGCCGAAGTTGGCGATGTTGACCGACCAAGCCCCGTTCTCGAAGACCGGCTTGCCGACAGCCAAGTCTGGCAACACCACGCGGTCGAACCAATTTTCAAACAGCGACCTGAGGCGCGCCGGATCGCCTACGCTAAGAAGCATTGTGCGCAACGCCTCGAGTGTTCGTGGTTGATGAGTCGGACCGGAGAAAAACGTCTTGATCACACTGGTCAATTTATCACGACCAATCTCCCGTTCGATCAGCCGCATCACCAGCGGAACTTTGTTAAACACGCTGGTGTAGTATTCGCGATTGAGCAGCGACTGTCTGACCAGTGGCGCGTCATAAGCGCTCGCCCCGCTCACGATGCGCGCGTAATCAGCGCGGAATCGTTCGACAATGCGATCCACAGCCGGCCGACCGTACTGCTCGTGCACATACAGCAACGCCAGATAACTTGGCAATCCATCGAGCAAGACGCCATGACCAGCTCCCTGAACCAGGTAGCGCCCGCCGAGCCAACAGCGCGCCAGCGTGCTGGCCATGAAGAAAATCGTATCGTCGTCAACAATATCACGAGCAAAGGCGCGTTCATCCACGATGATGAAGCCCGGCGCGCCGTAAAGCGGAATCTGCGACGACGCGATCACACGGACAGGATGCGGCGTGGGCTGGCCGAAAAAGGCTGTATAGAATTTTGCTATCCGCCGAATCTCATCACGCACCCGCTGGACAGTGTTCGGATTGGTCATGGTGTAATCGCGAGGCAGGTACAGCTCAACGTCGGCCTCGCCGGTGGCGGCCATCTGCACATCGCGGGCAATGAACAGGGGCTGCGCCAATAGCGTCTGGCGATAGGTTGTCACCGTTGTGTCACCCTGCGATGATTCCGAGACGCGCTCGCCAGATGCGATGACTTTCATCGCCGCTGGCGCTATCACGCGCAATCTAAACGGCGCCATGTCGGCGTTGTAATCAAGCAGATACGGTGTATGAATCATCGGTATCCAGAAGCTCTCCGGCAGGAGCGCCTGCTCGTCCACGGTTAAGGCAGCGCGCGCGGTAGCCTCTTCGACCGGCAAGTCATAGTAAAACACCACGGTTGTTGATTGTCCGGGACCCAGGGCTTGTCCGAGGCTGAAGGTGACATTGAGCGTGCGCGTGCGCTCACTCACTCTGGTCGTTGGTTGGATGAGCGTCTCATTGACACTGACCGATTTGATCTGCGCCTTCTCAGCGAGCTTGAATTCCATTTGAGCAATCGCTCGTTCGGAAGGGTTCGTGATGGTGAGCGTCGCTTGAACCTGAACTTTGTAATCGGCTAATGAGATGGTGGCAGCTACATCATACTGCTCGATGCGTAACTGTAAGTAAGACGTATCCGCCGCCTGCGAGGCCCAGCCTGTGGTGAACCACCACAAGAGCAGTGTCGTGACAGCCCACATCGAACCTCGCCGGTTGACTGCTTCTCTCCTCATCGTTGTTCCACTCCTGAATGTTTGACTAACCTGTTAATCGCAACGACCGATTCCAGCAGCGGGGCCAGACGGGCCAACGGCAGCGCATTCGCGCCATCAGACAATGCTGCTTCCGGCCGATCGTGTACTTCCATGAATAAACCGTCTACCCCGCAAGCGACACCAGCTCGTGCCAGATACTCAATGTATTCCGAGAGACCGCCAGACCGGTCGCCTTGTCCACCCGGCAGTTGTAAGCTGTGGGTGACATCAAACACGACCGGATAGCCCCACTGCCGCATGATTGGAAACGAGCGCATATCTACAACCAGATTGTTGTAACCAAAACTCGTGCCACGCTCGGTCACAGTCACACGCTGGCAGCCGTGGCTCGTCACCTTTTCAAGAGCATGACGGATGTCCCACGGGGAGAGGAATTGACCTTTTTTGATATTGACGGCTCGACCGGACTTGGCCGCCGCCACTAACAAGTCGGTCTGCCGACACAGAAAGGCGGGAATCTGCAACACGTCAGCGACCTCAGCCGCTGCTGTGACTTGATTGACTTCGTGCACATCAGTCAAAATCGGCACGTCGTGTTCCCGCTTGACCCGTTCCAGAATCCGCAACCCTTCTTCCAGACCAGGACCTCGATAGGAACGCCATGACGAACGATTTGCCTTGTCATACGATGCTTTGAAGATGTAAGGAACGCCCAAGGCCTGCGTGATGCGCTTGATCTGTTCCGCCATGAACAAACAGTGTGACTCGGATTCAATCACACACGGGCCGGCGATGAGGAATAATTCCGGCCCACCCAACACGACATTTTGAACACAAAATGAATACATCGGTGCCTCTCTTCCCATGACAACAACGCATGAGTCTAACGTTGTCATACCTAAGACACAAGAGCCGATCAAACGCCAACATCCACCAGAGCAAGCTCCCACACGCAGACCGCGCGTCATAGAAGCAAGCTCGTTTGCCAGGATTGTGGTTGAGTCCAGTCCACCCATGATGAGCG
>JANWZE010000029.1 GCA_025054955.1 Blastocatellia bacterium
GCTGGAGCAGACTGACCGGTTGATTGTGATCTACTGGACGCTGGCCAGTCCCGGCTTGCGGCAAACGCTGGAGCAGTTGCGCCGTGATCTGCGTGACCCGCTCATTCATGCGCAGATGGGCATCCGCATCAGCCGGCGGTAAGAGTGTCGCGCGACCAACGGGTTGTCCCGCAATCAATCCGCTGTCGCGCGATCAACGGCTCACCGCGCCGGCGCGGCCAATGCAGCATCTTATAGAGCGGCACACTATGACGAGGTGCTTTATTACAAGGCGCGAAAAGACCGATGGCTGGAGCGGTCAGCCCATAGAGCAGTACTCATGGTGAGGAGTGCCTCAGCGGCCAACGATCAGCGAGTGCGGCCTGGTCAGCGCATCTTGGCCTGCCGCTCGCTGCGCGGGCTTGCGTTCCTTGGCCAACGCTGTCAAACCGCTCCTCAAGCTTCGTCTTGGTCCGCTGGCGGAACCTCACTCCATAGTAGGTGGACAAAAGTTCTGGGACATTTTGGAGGGACGGGTTGGAGGGACGGGACGTTTTGCAGTGCGGCGACGTTTCACCGCTTCCTGGCCAAAGCTGCGACACGTCGCAGCACTCCAAAAACGCCACGAACGTTTGTCACGTTACTTTGTAGCTGAGGTTTCAATTGACATGGCTCTGCCAAGGGTGCTAGAAGGTTCAGGGTGGAATGGAAAGGCTACTGGCTGAAGGCCAAAGAAAATCTTGACATGGCGGTGCTGGCTCATCAGATGAAGAAACACAACGTTTGTGCGAGTCGAGCCTATTATGCCGTATTCCTGGCCAGTATCGCCCTGCTCATCAAACTGACCGATTATCGGGCGAAAGACAATGAGTGGGAACATGGTCAAGTGCAAGCGGAGTTGAACCGACGGTTGATTATGCGAAGAAAGGTTCTTCCCGCCGAGCTTGGACGGACGCCAATGGACTTGATCACGTTACGGCACTTGGCCGATTACAAACCGCACTCGGTAGCCGCTAAAGAAGCAAAGCGAGCGTGTGACCGAGCTGCGAAATTCCTGACTTCAGTTGAGAGAGCGTTGGGAGAAACTGGATGAGGCGGAAACCTGCTGAACCATCTCGACACGTGACCAGACAACCGCAGAATGCCCTGGGCCGATACCTGGCGGCGTTAGAGGAGGTCTATCCAGCGGCACGAGGGAAGGCCCACATCACGGTGAGACCGGACAACCGCGTGATCGTGAGTATTCCATTGCCGATGCGGGTCAGCGAGCGGATGAGGCTGTTTGACCAGATGGCCGAAGTGGGAACAAAACTGCTGCTGGAAACAGATCGGTACATCATTCTCTCGGGCCGATGAATCAAAACAAAATCCTTTAGAGCGGTTTGCGAACGAGTTTATCCTGCGAGCGTATGCTCCAGCGTGTATCAGCCCGCAAGATGTGGGGCCCTCCTGCTAAAGACAATTGAAAATCGCTCTAGTGGAGACCGGTCGAGCCGAGGTGACGGCGTCAGAGCTGGAGCAGACTGACCGGTTGATTGTGATCTACTGGACACTGGCCAGTCCCAGCTTGCGGCAAACGCTCGAGCAGATGCGCCGCGATCTGCGTGACCCACTCATTCATGCGCAGATGGGCATCCGCATCAGCCGGCGGTAGGATGGTCGCGCGATCAACGGCTCATCGCGCCGACGCCGCGCACGTAGCGTCTGCCTGTAGAGTTCAGTACGCCGTGGTGAGGAGCGTATCAGCAGCTCGACCGTCAAGGGGCTTATTACAAACCGCACTCGCTCGCCGCTAGAGCGGTTTGTGAATGAGTTTATCCTGAGAGGGCACGCCATTTCTACCCAGCTCAATTCAGTGTGGGTCTGTTGGCCGCGTCAGGGGAATTGAATTTAGAACGATGTTCAATTGCCTTGATCTGGGAATCGCTACCTGCGGTTTGCACATGGATTGATACTGTCCAAGTCGTCGGTATCGAAATCGGCATAGAACATCGTCTACTCGTCGTGCCCGCTCGCCCAAACAGTCGGCATCGAAATCGGCAATAGAAAAAACGGCTTCCCATCATCTCCATTGCTCTGTTCAGTCAATGCTACTGCAAACCGCTATAGCTCCACCATTGGCCTATCATCTCATCCATGTATCACGGGTGTATTCGATAAAAAGCCCGACAGAGCCTATTAAGCTCCGCCGGGCTTACGAATTGTTCTGGATCCATCCGCGAAGCGGGCGGACACGTCACCGGCAGTCCGCCCACTCTACGTTGTCAATCACCCTACGGGCACGTGCACACGTCGTCGCACGCATTCACGTTCGACACAATTGTGTGCGTCACCGTCGGGTTGTTGCGCGAGATCGTCAGCCGGAAGTTCCCGCGACAGCGCCCAAGATCAATGATCCC
>JANWZE010000030.1 GCA_025054955.1 Blastocatellia bacterium
CTCATCGTCTTGACCACCGCGCGCGTCTCAGCGACGAATTTGCTCCACACGTCGTCTACTACCTTAACGGCCAGCGGATCGGGAATCACTGAGAAATAGGTCTCCGCCGGGTTAGGAAAGCTCACCCAATCGCGCATCGGCGCGTTCAAGTCCTGTTGAACGGCGCGGGGGAAATCGTCTGCGTCCAGATGGTGTCGCTTCAAGAAAGCAATGTATTCGGTGCCGGCCATGAACGTGACTGGCCCTTGCAGTGGGTGAGCCGGTGGACCAGGCACGTAAATCATCACGGCATCGTCGGCGTGAAACTCGCGGTGAAGGCGGTCGGATTGACGCGCCGGTTTCTGATAGAGCACCTCGTTGATCACCAGTTTGTAGACCGTGCCCGTCGTATAGCGCGACCGCCGGCGCGGATCATAGCCGCCGCGCTCTTCGCGTTCGAGACGGTACTTCTCGATGTCAATGATCGGATAGGTGGCCTGCGCTGTGGCCACCACAACCAGATCGCTTTTTTTGAGCAAATCCTCGATCTGCTCCTGCCGCTTCTTGCTCTGCGCGGCGACGGAAGCGGTCAGTGCCGCGATCAACACGGTGAGCCACGCTCTCTTCATGCGCGTCCCCTCAATCTACAATTTTGCCGTGTAGTGTTCCGTGTCGTAGTATCGCTCGACATCAACCAGCTTCAATTGACCGACTGCCTCTGCCAGCGGCACCATCGAAATCTCGCATGCCGGCGCAATGCCGCGACTGCTGACCATCATATCGAATCGGCCTTCCATGACGGCTTGCACGGCCGCCGCGCCGAACAATCGCCCCATTAATCGGTCTACTGCGCTGGGCATACCCCCGCGTTGCGCGTGACCGGGAATGACGGCGCGCGATTCATAAGGCGTATTCTCGCGGATGCGTTTGGAGAGGACTTCGCCGATGCCACCCAAATGAACGTGACCAAAGGCGTCGCGTTCTTTGTCAATGGTGACGACTTCCTCGTCAACGGCTGTAGAGCCTTCGGCGACGACAACGACCGCGTAGCGGGGGTAACGCCGGTCGCGCGCGCCAAGGCGCAGCCGCGTGTCGAGCAATTCGTAGACACGTTCATAGCGGAACGGACATTCCGGGATGAGCGTCATCATTGCGCCGCCGGCCATGCCGCTCCACAAGGCCAGATGGCCAGTGTGCCGGCCCATCACTTCGACGACCTGGACCCAATGATGCGACCCAGCCGGCGTGCGAACGCGTTCGATGATGTCCACACAATTTCGTATCGCCGTATCAAAGCCCAATGAGTAGTCGGTCGCTGACAGATCATTATCAATCGTCTTGGGCACGCCCACGATCGGCGCGCCTCGCCCACACAGCGTGTGAGCAACGCCGAGCGTGTCCTCACCGCCCATCGCAATGAGCGCATCCAGGCCGAGTCGCTCAATGTTGCGCAGCACTTCATCGGAACGGTCCGTCGGCTTGCCGCCGCCCGGCGGCTTGACGCGAAACGGATTGGTCCGTGAAGAGCCGATATTGGTTCCACCGTCTCGGTCCCATCGCCTGACCATGTATGGCTCCAGCACCAACGTCTCTTCACAGTAACCATCCAGCAGACCTTGCCAGCCGTCGTAAATGCCCACGACCTGAACATTCACTTCGGCTGCCTTGTAAACGACCGCTTTGAGCGCCGGATTCAATCCGGGCGCATCGCCACCACCTGTGAGAACTCCTATTGTTCGAATCGCCATAGCCCTTCCAAAGGTGCACAGTATAAACCAAAATCCTACACAGAGACACGGTCGGCGCGGAGATTTTTCCGCCGGTCGCTTTCCCGGACCACCGACAGCTCACCGTTGAGGACGCCAAACCACCGACAGCTCACCGCTGTGGATGCTGGCCTGCGCATCGTTTGTTATACTCTGGCGCGAGCATGTCCGAACTGACTCTCCAATTTGACGCAGGAACGCTCGTGCTGGATGGAGCTGAGCAAACCAGCTCTCTGCCAACGCCGTTTCACTGGGATGAGCGTGCGCGCTGCTGGCGCGCGCCGGCAATGGCGTATCGTCAAATCATTGAAGAATTGATCCGCCAAAAAACGGCCTATTGTGATCAAGCTCGTTGCTACCAGACGTTCCAGTTCCGCGTCACGCTCGACATTGAGCCGCGCCCCTATCAAACCGAAGCAATAGCCCGCTGGCAGCAGAGCGGGCGACGGGGTGTCGTCATATTACCGACCGGCGCTGGCAAAAGTCTGGTGGCGCAGATGGCCATTGAACGCGTCGGGCGCTCAACGCTCATCGTCGTGCCAACAATTGACCTGATGAACCAGTGGTATGACTTGCTGCTTGCCACATTCCAAGCAGAAGTCGGCTTGATCGGCGGCGGCTACTTTGAACTCGGCGCGTTGACGGTCACGACGTATGCTTCAGCCTTTCGCATCATGGAGCGGATGGGCAATCAATTTGGCTTGATCATTTTCGATGAATGCCATCACTTGCCCGGCAGCGTCTACCGGTATGCTGCCGAGATGGCCATCGCGCCATTTCGACTCGGATTGACGGCGACGCCGGAGCGTTCCGATGGCGCCGATGCCTTGCTTGAGCAGTTGATCGGCCCGATTGTCTATCGGAGCACAGCCCGCGAGCTGGCCGGCGAATACTTGGCCGATTATCTGGTTGAGCGTATCCACGTGCATCTGAGCGCCCAGGAACGCGCGGCCTACGAACGCGAGCGGGCGATCTTGCACGCCTTCTTAGACCAACACGGCATCCGTTTGAGCAGCCTCCAGGGATGGCAAGCATTCGTCGGCGCCAGCGCCCGCAGCGAAGCCGGTCGCCGCGCCATGATGGCCTATCGTGAATCGAAGCGAATTGCGCTGGGCACGAACGCTAAGCTGCGGGTGCTGGCTAAGCTGTTGCAGCGGCATCGGCGAGACCGGGTGCTGATTTTCACCGCCGAAAATGAAATGGTCTATCGCATTGCCGAGCAGTTTCTGATCCCGGCGATCACTCATCAGACGCCCATTAAAGAACGTCGTCATTGGTTACACGCGTTCAACCAAGGCGACGTGCTGGCGTTGGTCACGTCGAAAGTCCTTAACGAAGGTGTGAACATCCCTGATGCCTCTGTGGCTGTCATCTTGTCAGGTTCCGGCTCATCGCGCGAACACATTCAACGACTCGGACGCATTTTGCGCAAACGTCCTGACAAGCACGCCGTCATGTATGAAGTGGTGACGGCGAACACAACAGAGGAGCGCATCAGCGAGCGCCGCAGCAGCAGTGTGTAACGCTCAGGCAACTCACCGAGCTCCTAGTCCAGCATCCATCTCTAGCGGGTTAGGCGCAGCAGCGCGTGTAACGCTCGTGCGACTCACCGACGGCTTGGAAGGGACATCTTCTCGACGGCCCATGAACGATGAGATGCCAGCGGCCTGCAAATGAGCAACGTGCGTCGCCCTCGTCGTTGGCGGTTCCATAAGAGCTTGCTTTGACAAATCGCGCAGGTCAAGCCATACTACTTGTCCACTCAGTTCCCAAGGAGGCTCCATGAAGAAATCAATTGTGTTGGCAGCGATGGTGGTTGTTGGTTTCTGGATGACCGAATCACGTCCATTGATTGGACGAAGTGCAGCGCCAAGTCAGGCGACACCGACATTCAACAAAGAGGTCATACGAATTTTGCAAAACAACTGTCAGGTATGTCATCGCCCCGGTGATATTGCGCCGTTCTCGCTGATGACCTACGAAGAAACGTGGCCGTGGGCTGAACGCATCCGCGAGGTTACCGAGTCACGCTATATGCCGCCGTGGAAACCGGCCGATGGATGTGGCGATTTTCAATTTGAGCGTAAGCTGACCCAGCAAGAGATTGACACGCTGGCACGATGGGTCGAAGTCGGCGCGCCGGAAGGCGATCCGGCAGACTTGCCGCCGCCGCTTGAATTTCCTGACCAGTGGCGGCTGGGCCAGCCTAATGTGGTGTTGGAGCTGCCAACAGACTTCATGCCTGATCCCTACGGACAGGACGTCTACCGCTGCTTCAGCTTGCCCACGCCGTTCACCCGCGATCAATGGATCAGCGCCGTTGACATTCAGCCCGGCAATCGCGCGATTGTGCATCATGTGCTGCTGTTTGTGGATCGGCGTGGACAATCCGCCGCGTTGGATGAGCAAGATGTCGGGCCAGGCTATTCCTGCTTCGGCGGACCGGGCGTCGAGCCGGCGAATGAAACTGAAGGCGTAGAATTTCTGCTCGGCGCGTGGGCACCGGGCGCGCAACCGCTCGTAGCCCCTGATCAGGTGGCCTTCAAAGTCCCAGCAGGCGCGCGCATTGTCATTCAGATGCACTATCGCCCCAACGGCCGACCGGAAAGCGACCGCACCAAAGTCGGATTGTATTTCCCCACCACGCCTATCAAGAAGCAATTTCGCACGCTTCCTATTCTCAATCGCAATTTCACCATTCCGGCCGGCGCTGAACGACATCGCGTGACCGCCACATTCCGTATCCCGTCGTTCATTGATTTCCACGGCTGGCTGATCGCGCCACACATGCATTTACTGGGCCGAGAAATCAAAGTGACCGCCAAGCCGCTCAATCGCCCGCTTCAATGCCTGATCCATATCAAAGATTGGGATTTCAACTGGCAAGACGGCTATTGGTTTGAGAAACCGGTGCCGCTGCCGAGGAATACCACGATTACTGTTGAAGCCTACTATGACAACTCGGCTAACAATCCGCTCAATCCGAATTCGCCGCCGCAGCCCGTCAGTTGGGGCGAGCGAACCGTTGACGAAATGTGTCTTGTCTTTTTGGGCTTTACGGTGGATGCCGAGCAATTAGGCCCAAATGGCGAATCGAATCTCAGTGAAGATGCCAAGCAATTTCTTAAAGCGATTGAGGAACAATCGGTGTTTTGCCGTCCACAGTGAAAGAGCATGACGCTGCGCAACGAGGCGCCCGCCAGCTTGCACATCAGCCGAGGCGCCTCGTTGCCAACGCCATTGTTGATAGGTATGGCGCGCGTTGACTCAATCGAATCAGTTAAGCACGCCGCTTAGGAAGGCTCACACACGCGAGCCAGGCCATGACCGACTCTTGATCGGTGGATTGGCATGTTGGCATGCACAGTGACCAGTGAAAAATCCGTTGATACGACCAATCAATTTGGGTACGGGCGCAGCGATGCACGCACAGCGCGCCCTTGACATTTGTCAACAGGGAGGAAGCACCTTATGCAACTGAACAAAATCGCTTCAGCGATCATCATGAGTTTGATGTGGACCGGCGTCGCCTGGGGCGCCGACAACTATGTCATTGACCCTGTGCACAGCACTGTTGGGTTTGCCGTCCGGCATTTGGTCATTAGCAACGTCAAGGGCAAGTTCAAAGAGTTCTCAGGAACGATTGCTTATGATCCGCAAGACATCACCAAATCATCTGTCACGGTGACCATCAAAGCTGCCAGCATTGATACCGGTGATAATGAGCGAGACAAGCACCTGCGCAGCGCCGATTTTCTCGCGGCTGATCAATATCCAGAGATCAAATTCGTCAGCAAACGGATTCAAAAAAAGGGCAGTGGCTATATCTGCGTGGGTGACTTGACAATTCGCGGGGTGACCAAAGAAGTCGCCATTCCGTTCAAGATCACCGGCACGATTAAAGACCCATGGGGAAATACCCGCTTAGGCGCAGAAGGCAGTTTGTCTATCAACCGTCAGCATTACGGCGTCTCGTGGAATAGGAATTTAGACGCCGGCGGGGTGGTCGTTGGCGATACAGTCAATATCGAACTGATCGTCGAGGCGATCAAGAAAAAATAGCCGGAAAAGATCACACAACCAACATCACGGACCGTGCTGAAGCGGGCAGGTCGTGGAGCCTCTCTCAGCCTTAGAAGGATTTTCACTGGCCTTTACTCGGGCAGCGCCCGCTTTGCTGGCTCATGCACGCTGGAAGTGCGCACCCCAGGGTAGATTGATTCGGAAACCGCTCTAGAGCGATTTTCACTTGGCCTAGTGGCCGTGCATCTTGCTGGGTAGTGCGCGCTGCAAGCGTGCGCTCCCAGCGTCAACCCGTTCACAAACCGATCTAAGTAGGTGGACAAAAGTTCTGGGACACGTTGGGGGGACGGGAGATTTTGGCGTACGGTGACGTGTCACCGCTTTCCGGCCAAAGCTGCGACACGTCGCGCCACCCCAAAAACGCCCCAAACTTTTGTCACATCACTTAGCATCTGCTTCAGAACCCACCACCGAGGCACGGCCAATGCCGAGGGTGACGGTTTACTGCCGGTGTTGCTCTGTGTTCTACATCTCTCGGTGGTGAAAAAGAGGCTTTGAAGAAGCCCGCAGTGAGCTCCGACCATTAGCCGAAATAGACTAACGGTCGGAGTCTATATGACTGCACCTTCGGGGCGTCAATGAACACGCTCAGGCCGGCCACTCAACGCGACGAAGGCTCGCTGCGCTTGAACACCAACGTTGATGTGTGCGTTCCTCTGGGGGTCTCGCTGGTGCGGTGAACCGTCAAGGTTTGGCCATCGGCAGATAGCTCCCATCGCTCCACTGTGGTGAATGTAAACTCACCGTCCGGAGTGCTCATCTGCCGAATTTGAGATAGTTCCAAGACCGTTTGGTTTTGTTTCCACTCGGCCTTCAACAGGACGCGGCCACGCCCATTGTGCTCAACAGTGGTAGTTGTACCGTCGAGTTTGTATGTAGCCGTCGGAAGCGCCATGCCGAACGGTCCTGGCCCGCCGCGTGGTCTGCCCGGCGGACCAGGTCGCGGCGATTGATCAACATCGGCTGGATGACGTCGCTGCGCGGGTTTCCGACCGCCTGTGAGAGTGACTTGCAATTGTTCGCCGTCTTGAGTGACGACCATCGTGTAGCCTTCCAGGCGGAGTGGCCGATCCGCAGTTTTCTCTTTGTCTAAAACCCATGTGCCGGAATAATTCGTTTGAGTAGTTGCCGCGCTGCCAATGTAGACAACGAGGGCGGGCAAGGTCACCGACAGGTAAATAAGCCATAATCGTTTCATAAGTTTGTTTCCTCCGAAAAGGTAGGCACAGATGCTTGATCAACAGATTTTCAATCGGTCAATCAGTGGGTCTGTGCTTGTTTTTCATCGTTTCTCCCGCGTCGCCACGGGCGACATGAATAACTCCTGTCAACGTTCCGAGTGTTGTTCCATCAGGCGGTTGGTCCCGCTAGGAACCGCTATGGCGATTCTGCTCAGCGGAGCCGAACCCAATGGGTGTTTAGCTCATTCTGAGACCAATATCGAACGTCGCCACATAACCTTCAACGCACTTGTTCAGATTAAGCAGCAACTGGGCCCCAGAATTGTTCTGCGTATAGATGCCATCTCGATTATTTCGTGTGTCGCGCGGGCCTTTGGTGTTATACGGAGGCTGCGCATGGACCACATCGGTGATGGCATCGTCAAAGTAGAGCTGTGAAGTAAACTCAAAGGTTCGTTGTGTGCCTGCAAACAACCGAACTTTGAAGTGAATGTGAACAGTCCGACCGCTGTACCATCCTGGATAAATGGTGATGAATTCCACGTGGCCATTTTGGTCGGTGATTTGATAACCGCGCAAGAACATCTGACCTCTGGTATCAAACGAGCGATCGCGTACGTCCGAATAAAGACCTAACGCATCGCAGTGCCAAACATCCACGTAAGCGCCCGTCAGCGGCGTGCACGCACTGCCGTCCACTCGATAGACGGTCATCGCCAGCCGCAGCGGCACGCCAGGTTTCACCATGTTGGTCATGGGGTCCGTCCGGATGTCAGAGCGCTCAAGCCGCTCATCAACGAAGAATGGCCCTTCGGTTTGCGAAGGTCGCACCACGCAGGGAATCTGGGCAGGGGTGAGAAGAGCAGCGGCATGGGCATCGTCTCCCAATCGGCCCTTGCCTGAATCGCTCAGCCCGACCAAGGCAGTGGCGCCCGCTCCCCCAATGAGGCGCAGCGTCGCCCGTCGGTTCAGCAACCGCTCAGTCTTTGAAGGCGCTACAATCCGATTGCCAGAGTGATCAGTTTGTGTCATAGCTATGCTCCTTGATGATAAATCTGCTCCTTAGTTCTAAAGATTGAGTCGGCGAAACTCGAACATCGCTCTCGCCGTCCGCGTCTATAGATGAGCAATATGGTGAGCTCAGACGTAAAGTCTGTGTAAATTGTGAAGCCCAGTGCTGGTCATGCTGTCCCTTGTTATTTTTCAACAGGCTCTCGCCCATGGCTCGATTTACCGTTTCATAACCAAGCTGGCCGCGCTTACCAAAATATGACCGTCATTTTCCCCTCTCTTATGACTTCGCCCTCCGATTCACGTTATATCTCATGCCGTCATGAATGAATGTGAATGAATGAATGAATGAATTGATAAGCCTCGGCGAACGAGTCCACAGGCTGAACGTCTGGCTATCTGCTGCTGCGGCGTTTGCCGACGCCGCAGAACGAAATTCATCCCGCACACCGTGAGACTCCATACCCAGATTGTAAAAACCCGGTAAACTTTGCCTGCCTCCGATTGAGCCAACATGCCAACAGGGCGCGTGATCATTTATAATACAAGCGATGCAACGCATACGATGGAGACCAAACCTACTAGGAATTCTGTTTGGCATCTTACTTGCCCTGCTGATCGTTTCTGGGTGGTTGGTCTATCGCTGGGTTAATCGCGTGAGCGTGGCGGATCGCCTCCAGCAGAAAGAGCTTGTGGAGACGGCGCTCCACAATGTTGATCGTGAATTTTCTGGGGCGCTTCAGGAGGCGCTCTCAATGTTTCGGCCCGTTTCTCGGCAGCGGACCATGAGCGATGTAGAGTCGGTGGTTGCCGAAGCGTATGCCCAATGGCGCAGCACGGCCGCGCATCCGCAACTGATCAAACAAATCAGCGTGGTCACCATTGAGCCAGATGATAGCCTCACCTATCGCCGCTTCGAGCTTGAAGGGCGTCAGTTCAACCCGCAACCGTGGCCTGAGCCGCTGAATGATCTTCGCCATCAGTTGCAGGAAATACAGCAGAGGCGCGTGCCGCCTCGACCGGTTCGCTCGCCTCATCCCCCGCTTATGTTTTCTCAGGACACGCCGGTGATGGTGTTTCCGCTGCTGACCGTTGCAACCGGCACGGCGCGGCCACTGACGCATCGCAATGAACGAGTGGATTCGCCAGCTTCTATCAGAGTAGCGCATCGTCACGGCTTGGGCTCGCCTCGTCAAGAGCAGTCAGGGCCGCCGGCGGCGGCAAGGCAAACTCAGCATGAACGACGGCAAGACGGTGAACGAGAACGACCGGGCGGGCCCCCACCGCCACGAGCAGGCCACCCACCGCCGGCTATTGAATTGATGGGGTGGTGCCTTGTTGAACTGGACGCCGCCTTCCTGCAACAGCAATTTCTCCCAGAGCTGGTCAAACGACATTTCAGCAGCGCCGAGCTGTCGAAGTATCGGCTGGCTGTGGTCACTGGCAATTCGCCGCGCCTGCTTTACACTTCAGACACGGCGCTGACCTCCGACGAGCTACTCTCGGTAGATGCTGCTACCATCTTGATGAAGCCGATGTCACCAGTGGCGACGAACCAGCCCGATGCACGGCGCGAAAACGAGACAGCGGCAGCCGCCAATGCGCCAGCCGATGCTTGGCAACTGGTCGCCAAGCACACGGCCGGTTCGATTGACGCGGCCGTGAACGCGACCCGGCGTCGCAATCTAGGCATCGGCTTTGGACTGCTCGGTCTTGTTGGCAGCGGCACAGCGTTGCTGATGTGGACAGCGCACCGCGCGCGGGCCTTAGCACAACGCGAAATGGAATTGGTGGCCGGCGTCTCGCACGAGCTGCGCACGCCGTTGTCGGCCATTCAGTCGGCTGGATTCAACCTGTCGAGCGGGCGCGTCAAAGATGCTGACCGCGTCCAGCAGTACGGCATGATGATTCAGACGGAAAGCCGCCGACTCTCAGGGATGATCGAGCAAATGCTGAGCTACGCCGGTATTCAATCAGGCCGTAAGCAGTACGAATTTGTCCCGACATCGGTCGCCGAGCTGATCCGTCGTCTGCTGGCCGAGTACGCACCGGTCTTTGAGGACGCTGGCTGGCACGTTGAGACGCAGATTCAGGAGCCGCTGCCGCTCATTGAGGCTGATCCGCCAGCGTTGGAAAGCGCGATTAAGAATTTGCTTGAAAATGCCCTGAAGTATGCCGCCGAAGGAAAGTGGCTTCGCTTGAGCGCCCGCGCCGTGTCAAAGGCGAATCGGCCGGAGATCGAAATCAGCGTTGAAGATCGTGGCCCGGGCATTGACCCGCAAGATAAGCCTCACCTGTTCGACCCGTTCTATCGTGGTCGAGGATTGGCTGCATCGGCCATTCCCGGCGTTGGCCTGGGGTTGAGCCTCGTGCAACGCCACGTGCAAGCGCATCGCGGGCGGCTCAGCGTCAAAACTGCGCCCGGACATGGAACCACATTCACGATCCATCTGCCGGCTCTACCGGATTCAGGTGAATGAGAACGCATCATGAATAAGACGTCACGTCGCCTGTTGCTGGTTGAAGACGAATTGGGACTGGTCATGACGTTGACCGATCTGTTGACCAGCGAAGCGTATCAGGTCGAAACGGCGCATGATGGGCAGAAAGCCCTCGACATGGCCTTGGATGGGCGATTTGATCTGATCATTCTCGATATCATGTTGCCGGGAAAAAACGGATTTGATGTATGCCGTGATTTGCGTCAGCGCGGCGTGCAAACGCCGATTCTGATGCTGACCGCGCGTGGGCAGATTGTAGACAAGGTGCTGGGATTCAAACTGGGGGCTGACGATTACCTGACCAAACCGTTTGATCCTTCGGAACTGCTGGCCCGCATCGAGGCGCTGTTGCGCCGAGCGCCGGCAGCCGATACAGCCAAGATGCCTGAGACATTTCAATTCGGGTCTGTGGTGGTGGATGTGCCTCGCACCAGCGTGCAGCGGAACGGTCAACCGGTAGAACTCTCGGCGCGCGAGTTTGAGCTTCTCTGTTATTTCATTCAACATCGCGGCCTCACGGTCTCGCGCGAGCAATTATTGCGGGACGTGTGGGGCTACGACGCGGCTGTCGTGACGCGCACGGTAGATGTTCACGTCGGCTTGCTGCGTCAAAAGCTCGAAGATGATCCCAAAAATCCTCGTCATTTCTTGACCGTGCGCGGGTTCGGCTACAAGTTCGTGGACGAAAATCCATAGCAAGACCGGTGTGACATCCGCGCGCCGTATGACGCGCCAGAGAAACGTTGTCATACCGATAGACTGGAGAAAGGCCCATGTTTGATGAGCGGCATGGAGAGCAGCAGCAGGACGCCCCAAGCGGCCGTCTCCGATTTTCTGCGCGCGTTTTATCACATCGTCATGATGATGGGTCAGCATCCAGAGGCCGCACAAGCGGTCTGTGACAACGTAGGCAGACGCGCAACGTCTGGAAGGCAGAGGTCCCAGCTCAGCTCGTGCCGGAGGCGCAAACAGCGGGTAGCCAGACGTGCAACGTCTGGAACAGCAGAGCTCCCAGCTCAGCTCGCGCCGGAGGCGCAAACAGCAGGTAGCCAGACGTGCAACGTCTGGAACAGTAGACCGAACAATCGTGGCGCGTTGGAGACGCGCCGAGATGTGCGCGCGCGTGGCCAGCGACCAGACAGCATAAACGAGCCGATGGTAGAGCGAAGTGGCGCCCCTTCAGGGCGCGAGCTTAACCAGACGTTTCACGTCTGGCTCCCCTCTGATGGGCGGCTGCTGCCGCCGCTGCTCGGAGCTCGGTCGGTTGCACCACACCTCAGCGGGCACCCACACGGCGACGAGCTACAAAGAACATGGTTTTTTCCGCAATTGGCATACCCGTGCATGGAGCCGTGCGAGACTTGCCGATTATGCTATGATTGCGCCTTGTGAAATACATTGCTTATGGAGGAGACACTCATGACTGAACAAAACGGGCATGCGTCGCCCGCGCCAGATCTTTCTGCGTTCGCTGCCATTGATTTTTCTGCTGCTGAACATCGCACGGTGATCATCATCGGCACCGGCCCAGCCGGACTGACGGCGGCGCTTTACGCAGCGCGAGCGAATTTGAACCCGCTGGTCCTGAGAGGCCCGGAGCCGGGCGGGCAATTGATCACCACGACCGAGGTGGAAAACTACCCTGGATTTCCCAACGGGATACTGGGGCCGGAGTTAATGCAGTTGTTTGAGCAACAGGCCGCGCGCTTTGGCGCTGACCTGCGCTTCGGAACGATTACGGCTGTGGACTTCTCACAGCGGCCATTCCGCTTGTTGCAAGACGGCAAGAAGCCGCTGCTGGCCGATGCCGTGATCATTGCCACCGGCGCGTCAGCCAAGTATATCGGCTTAGAAAATGAGAAACGGCTGATCGGTCGTGGCGTCTCAGCGTGTGCCACATGCGACGGCGCATTCTTCAAAGGATTGGAGCTGGCCGTCGTCGGCGGCGGAGATACGGCGATGGAAGAGTCGCTCTTCCTGACCCGATTCTCGCCCAGAGTCTACGTCATCCATCGGCGTGACCAATTGCGTGCGTCAAAGATCATGCAGGAGCGCGCGCGGGCTAACGAGAAAATCACGTTCATCTGGAACACCGTCGTTGAGGACGTATTGGGAGATACGCAGGTCGAAGGAGTGGTCTTGAGGAACGTCAAAACAGGCGACATCTCGACGCTGCCTGTGAAAGGCTTATTCGTCGCCATCGGGCACAAGCCCAACACCGATATTTTCCGCGGCTGGCTTGACATGGATGAGATCGGATATATTCGGACCCGTCCCGGCTCCACATACACCACTATCCCCGGTGTCTTCGCCTGTGGCGATGCGCAAGATCGAGTGTATCGCCAAGCCGTCACCGCGGCGGGGAGCGGCTGCATGGCTGCTATTGATGCGGAGCGATGGTTGGCCGAGCACTTGAACGCATAGTTCAAGCGTAGTTGATGGGGCGTTGATGGGGCAGCGACGCGCTGAATTTTTTCCCGTCCCACTCACCTGAACCGGCGTCTTTAATAGTGTGAGAACACAGACGGCACAGCGCACCGGTGAGAACCGGTGCACAATGGAAAATGAAGGAGGACTTATTATGAAGAACAAGATCATGATTGCCCTGAGCTCGATCCTGTTGCTCACTTCCGGCGTAGTCTATGCGGCAACGGACGTGACTCAAACGAGCGTCGTCAAGCCGGCTACCGTTCAGGATGAACATGCGCCTGGCTATGGCCCCGGTGGACGGCGTCACCGGCGCCTGGCAGCTCGCATTGCTCGCCGGTTGGACCTGACGGAGGCGCAAAAAGAACAAATCAAGGCTATCCATCAAGCGGAAAAGCAGACCATCAAACCGTTGCTCGACCAGCTTCAGGCGATTCACCGTCAACTGCGCGCTATGACCGGCAGCGAGCCGTTCAATGAAGCGCAGGTCCGCGCACTGGCCGAGCAGAAGGCGAAAGTCATCGCTGAGCTGACGGTCGCACGCGAGCGCATCAAATCAAAAGTGATGGCCGTTTTGACGCCGGAGCAACGAGCCAAACTCAACCAAATGCGCGAGCGGGCACGTGAGCGCTTCCTCAGACACCTGTCTAATTGAAGGTTCAGGTTCACCCTGCATCATCAGTGATCAGGACGAGCGACACCCGCTCGTCCTTTCTTTTTCCACAAGAGCCGAAACAGACCTGCCAGACCCGCTGACGAGACAACCCGGTTCATACATCCTTGGTGACGAGCGTGGGAGCAGAGAGAAAAATCCAAACTCCTCAGAAAAAGTGGCACGCATTCCTGCCTGTGGCGTTTTTCATCGTTTCTGGGCGTCGTCCGGACGGCATGCAGAACTTCTCTGAAAAATGCAGGCACAGATTCACTGACGAACAGACTTTTCAATCAATCAACCAGTGAATCTGGTGCTTGTTCTCTATTATCTCCGGGTATCGTTGCTAACGACAGAGACCTCTGCTCAAACAGCTCGCATCGTAGACAGGCCGTCGAGCGCTTGCTACACTACCCGCTCAATCTGATGGCGAGTAGAACCCATGATGAAGCAAGCTTTGGAAGGAATTTGCATCGTTGATCTATCGCGGCTGCTGCCCGGTCCCTATTGCTCGATGCTCTTGGCCGACCTGGGCGCTGAGGTGATTAAAGTGGAAGACCCGCATCTGGGCGACCCAACACGTTGGACACCGCCTCAGACGCACGACACCGGCATTGTATTTCTCAATCTCAATCGCAATAAGCGCAGCTTGACGCTCAATCTGAAAGACCCGCGTGGCGTCGCCATTTTTCATCGGCTCGCCGAGCGGGCTGATGTCATCCTGGAAACATTTCGGCCGGGCGTCATGGATCGTCTGGGCATCGGCTACAAGGCGATTGCGGCCATCAATCCACAGATCGTCTATTGTTCGCTCACCGGTTATGGGCAAAGCGGGCCGTACCGTGACCGGAGCGGCCACGACCTGAATTACATTAGTCTGGCCGGTATTCTGGGACTCACCACCGATCAAGAAGGCCGACCCACGATTCCGGGAACACAGATCGCTGACCTGGCCGGCGCGATGGCGGCTACGATTGCCATCCTGGCCGCTCTGCTGGCACGCCAGCGATTAGGTCATGGGCAGTACATTGACGTGGCCATGACTGACGTGGCCGTCAGCCTGCTGACTGTCGCAGCGGCCAGCGCGTTTGCCGGCCACCCGTTACCGGTCGGCGGACGCTTTGAGCTGAACGGACGATTCCCCTTCTTCAACATCTACGAGACAAGCGACGGAGGCTTTGTGTCGCTGGGCGCGCTCGAACCTAAATTCTGGCAGGAGTTCTGCCGCGTCGTTGGGCGAGCGGACTGGCTGGACAAGCAATTTGTTTCTGATCAAGAGCGCGAGCACTTGTTCGCCGAGCTGCGTCAGCTCTTCCGCTCCAAGTCGCGCCGCGAGTGGCAAGAGATTTTCGCCGACGCCGATGCTTGCTGTGAACCGGTTCTCTCACTCGATGAGGCCTTCTCGCACCCACAGGTACAACATCGTCAGATGATCGTTGACGTGCCGGAGCCGGGACGTGGCACCGTTCGACATTTAGCCTCGCCGTTGAAATTGTCCGAGACACCACCCTCAATACGAACGCCAGCGCCTCAGCTTGGTCAGCACACGCTCACGATCCTACACGAGCTCGGTTATACGGAGGCTGAATGTCAGGAATTGAAGCAGGCCGGCGTCATTTGAATTTCCGATGCCCCTGCTGTCAATGGTTAAAGCCTCTTGTGGTAGCATCAACGTGCAATTGTGAAGGTCACCACAAATGCATGATGCACCTCAGCTCGGAAAAAGGCTGAAGCCGCGGTTCAGGGGAATCTTTTCAAATGTTCGATCAAGAACATTGGCACGGCTGCAGCCGCACTATGCTGAGTGCCGGTCGGAGACGCAACTCTTACACACGTTCGATCAGGCAACTCTTACACACGTTCGATCAGAAA
This sequence comes from Blastocatellia bacterium, assembly GCA_025054955.1. NCBI lineage: Bacteria > Pseudomonadati > Acidobacteriota > Blastocatellia > Blastocatellia bacterium. Next base: position 15,473 of record JANWZE010000030.1, read on the forward strand.
CATTGGCACGGCCGAGCCGCCGCCAGCGCTGACATTGAGCAGGGCGGCCGCCGAAAGTCGGATGCCGCAGCCTTCAGCTCGGCGCCCATGCCAGACATAGGGATCAACATCGAAGTAACGATCCGCTAGCAGCACCTGTCCATCATGGTAGGTTGGATACGGTTCCGAGCCGATGCCGACCCGCTCCTGCACAACAAACGAACCAGCCAACGCCTCAGCCATCGCCTGTTCCCAGACGGTTTGATCGCACTCCCAACCAAGCGTCACGCCGCGACCGCCATATTCTCCATTTGGTTTAAGCACCAAGCGATCTTTGTTGCGCTGGACAAACGGTATGAGGTCAATTCTCTCTCCCCGATAGCTCGTATACCCTTGCTGGAACTTGCGCGTCCAGGGAATGTGTTCAGCAAGCGCGGCTTGCTCTTCGGCGTCGTATAGATGCGCATAGGCCGGATCACTCAACAAAACGAACGTCATCTTCTTGTAGAGCATCTGTACCTGAAACGCATTGACGACACAGACCGCTCCATCACGAGCCGCATGGAAGAGCGGATGATCCAGTCCGTATTTGTCGAGCAATTCGCCGGTCACCACGCGCTTGTACACTATGTCAATCTCCATATCACCAGCTCGCAGCTTACCATGACTGTAGCTGAGCTCATCAGGATCAACAATGACAGACTCGTAGCCTTCCGCGCGGAGATGGTCTTGATAGATCAAGAACTCGTTGTAAGTTTTGACTGTCCGCCAATCCACAATGGCAATGCGCGGCTCACGCCGTCCACCCCATTGCACGTAACTGTCCAGCAATGCGTCAAGATGAAAATCGCGGATGGGAAAGCTGGCCAGCGAATATCGCCGAGAAAATTGCTGCATGACCGGTGAGTAAAGAAACACCTCGCTCAACACATCGCCGTAAAACAGGCCACCAGGACTTTCAGCGTTGTATTCAACAAACTGGAACCGGCCATCTTCGTCGAGAAATGCGTCCAACCGTGCGCTCACATCGGGCGCAGGGAATCCGGCTGGAATCATCACGACCTGCTCTTCTAACGGCGTCAAGTCCATCTGCGCGCGCAATTGATCGTCAGCCATCAGCGCCTGATAGAGTTTGCTGATCGCCCGCAGCACAAGCTCGGTTTTCGCTTTGATCCGGTCATACACAGTCGCTTCAATGAAAAATGGCCGCAGCACGTGGCAGACCGGCCTCTCGCCAAATGAGAGACGGCGTTGCTCGGTCGCTTCGACCAACATCGCGTGCATCCGCGCCGCCATGTCACCGGCGGCCAGTAAATCGTGATAATAAGAAATTGCTTCGTTGATCATACTCCCCTACCGGAGGCGCGGAGCCGGTAACGACCGAGCTATTGCCACCGACCGGCGCTTGCTGGATGATGGTCAGCTCTCCTGCGCGGCGCGCAGCCGGTAACGACCGGGCTGTTGCCAGCGGAGGCAGCTCTCAAAGAAATGAGCCAATTGGTCATCGGCGACGCCGCTCATTTAGAATTTTGCGTGAGGACCAACTCGCGGGCGCGTTCAGCCGCTTTGACCACAGCTTTAATCAGCGTCACCCGCAGTTTGCCTTCCTCCAATTCCAACAAGCCATCAATCGTACAGCCGGCAGGCGTCGTCACCATATCCTTCAGCAAAGCCGGGTGGGCTTTCGATTCCAATACCATGCGAGCCGCGCCCAGCATCGTTTGCGCAGCCAGCAGCGTCGAGACATCACGCGGAATGCCCAGTTTGACGCCGGCTTCAGCCAGTGATTCGATGACGACATACACGTAAGCCGGCCCGCTGGCCGACAAGCCGGTGACGCCATCCATCAATGTTTCATCAACCAAGACCGTCTCGCCGACCGAGCGAAATATCTCTTCAGCAACACGTAGGTGTTCCGCGCGCGCGTAGAGACCGGCGCACAGCGCCGTCATCCCGGCATTGAGCACACAGGGCGTGTTGGGCATCGCGCGCACAACTGGCACAGGATTTTCCATGCGTTGTTCAACAAAGGTCGTGGTCACCGATGCCGCCACCGTGATGATCAATTGCTGTGAGGTGACGACCTCGCCAATGTCGCGGGCGACCTTATCCATATTCTGCGGCTTGACGGCCAACAGAACAATATCACGATCTCGAACCAACTCGCGATTGTCCAGCGTTACGTGAATGCCCAGTCGCTGGCGCACCCGCTCAACCGATGACTCGTGTGCGACGCTGCCGGCAATATCCTCACGTCGCAGATCACCTTGCTTGAGCAAGCCTGTGACCAGCGCCTCACCCAGCTTACCAACGCCAACAACCGCCATTGTTTTTCCTCTCAACATATCCAAAGCTCCTCATCAGTGGGCAGAGGTCAACGAACAAGTATTCTGCTTAGCTCCTGGCTTCCGCTTCTTCCTGTCCATGCTCTGCCGTTCACATTCCACTTAAAAATGCATCCCAGCGATACGCCGGCGGCTGCGAATTGGATCGCAGCGCCCGCGCAATCACCAGATCAGCCATCGCATTGACCACCCACTGAAAGTAAACCGGCTGCAACGAGGTGATGTCAAAATCCGGCGCCGAATTCATGAAATCAATCGCATAAGGCACGCCGTCACGAATCGCAAATTCGACTGTATTCATGTCGTAGCCCAGCGCCCGATTGAGCTTGATTGCATCGCTGATGACCCGCTCTTGCAACGCCGGATCGAGCGGCGGATCGTCAGGGCGGTATCGCTCAAAGTGTGGCCGGCGCGGGTCCCACATCGTCACTAGGACGTTTTCTTGGCCAATACAGATGCAGCGCACATAGTGCTGCCAATCAATCATCTCTTGCACCATCATCGTGAGTGTGCCGGTCTGGTTGTAGCAGGCAATCAGCGCCTCAAGCGAATCTACGCGGTAAATATGTTTCCACCCACCACCCCAGTGCGGCTTGAGAATCGCCGGCAATCCGGTATAGGCAACAATGGCCTCCCAGTCTAATGGAAAGATCAAATTGCTCAGGCTCTCAGCCGTCGTATCCGGCGAGTAGTCCTTCGACGGCAACACCACCGTTTTGGGACAGGCAATACCCAATTTCACGGCTAAGGCGGTGCCGAAGAATTTATCATCAGCAATTCGCCAAAACGGATTGTTGATGACGACAGTGCCAGACAGGACAGCGTTCTTCAAATAAGGTTGATAGCAGGTCACATCGTGCGAGATGCGATCCACAATCACATCGTAAGGACATGGCTCGGCCATCCGGGCGCCACCAAGCTTGACGTATTCAGCAACTACACCGGCGTTGCGGGCATTCACCTCGCGGATAAGCGCGTCAGGAAATGAGCGCTCGCGTCCGACCAGTAATCCAACTCTTCGGACTGCGGATTGAGCGTGCCGCTCATTGACCATCACTCCGATTCCTCCACAAACAATTTCATGAAGTCCTCCAAAGGAGCCGGCGCGACTTGAGCCGTCCTGAGATTTTCCTGAACATGCGCCACGCGGCTCATGCCAACCAGCGCCGTTGTTACACCCGGCGTTGAGCGAACGAATTGAATCGCCCGCTGCGCATCCGTCTCCAATGAGGGCAGCGCCCGCTGAAGGTCAGCCGGCAACTGGCGCGTCAACCGTCCTTGCAAAATCGAAGCGCTGGCCATGACGATCATCCCATGCCGAGCCGCCAATTCCAATGTTGAACAGAAGTCGCCATTGCACGGCTGATTGCGCCAGCCAAATGCCTCCGTCATGCCCAAATTGTACGGCAATTGAATGACGCGAAAGTGATGGTCAACGCCGGCCACATCGCGGGCAATTTTCAATAATTGATCGAGCGAGAGAAAATCCGGCGCTGTCGGCGGCTGGCGATACCCATTCCACGTAGCTGTGCCATACAAGCGGATTTTTCCTTCGTTGACACATTGTTCTAGCAACTCGAACGCAGCACGCATGCGAGTGTGAAATTCATCGCGCGAGACGTCGCCAAGCTGCTGTTCAGGGTTGTGCAGATAATAAATGTCAATGCACGCAAGCCCCAGATTGCGCCGGCTCGCTTCGAGCTGATGTTGCAAGTAGGCCGGCGCCAAACAATGCCAGCCGCCGCCGGCTAAATCGCTCGGCGTGATGATCCCCGTGTCAAAAAAGGTCTCTTGAAAATAGCGTCGCAGGTCGGGCGGCGGCGCGCCGTCAAACGGAATGTACCCGCCCTTCGTCGAGATGATGAGCTCGTCTCGTTTTGCCTGCCCTTGACTAAACAATGTTCGCAGTGCTTGACCGATCGCGCGCTCGCTGCGTTGGAACCGGTAATTGATCGCCGAGTCAATCACGTTACAACCTAACTGCACAGCGTGCACAACCGCGTCATGATAGCGCGCATCCGTAGCTTCATCCGCCTCGCCAAGATACGTCCCCAGACCAATGGATGAAAGCCACAGCCCACGCTGACGACGAAAGTGGCCATCGGCAACAAGCCCATCGAACCGCGCCCGATAGCGGGCTGTGCCGACTTCTGTCGCATATAATTCGGTCATAGATCCTCCGAAACATGCAGGCACAGCTTCACTGATGAACAGAGTTTCACCCAGATTTTCAATCCGTCAATCAGTGAATCTATGCTTATTCTGCATCATTTCTCCCGCGTCGTCACAGACAAGATGAACAACTCCTCCCTGTCGCAAAGACGATTTATTGTAGCAGACGCGGCCACATTCGTCGTGAATTGGACAGCCTGTGACCACTCAAGGCCGCTGTTGCTTGATTGTTGAACCGGCCCGACGCGCTTCCGCAGACGGCCGGACCAACGCTTGCTTGATACCGCGCACCGCCTGACGGATGCGCTGTTCGTTCTCGATCAACGCGAACCGCACGTAGGCGTCGCCATAGGCGCCAAAGCCGATGCCAGGCGAGACGGCCACCTTCGCTTCGCGTAAAAGGAATTTGGCAAATTCTAATGATCCCATATCGGCGAACGCCGGCGGAATCTTGCCCCAGGCAAACATGGTGGCGCGCGGCTTGGCAATCGGCCAGCCGATGCGCTCGAGGCCTTCAACTAGCACATCGCGACGACGCTGATACATGGCGCAAATCTCCTGAACAACCTGTTGCGGCCCGTTCAACGCATGTATCGCCGCAATCTGAATCGGTTGAAAGAGGCCATAATCCAGATAGCTCTTGATCCGCGCCAAGGCAGCGATCATCTCTCGGTTGCCGACGCAAAATCCAACACGCCAGCCGGGCATATTGTAGCTTTTAGAGAGCGAAAAGAACTCCACGCCGATGTGCCGCGCTTCGGGAATCTGCATCATGCTTGGCGCGCGATAGCCATCGAAGCATAAGTCGGCATACGCCAGATCGTGAATCACCAGCAACTCATACTGCTTGGCAAAATCCACCACGCGGCGGAAGAAATCGAGCTCAACCACCTCGGTTGTCGGATTATGAGGAAAATTGATAATGAGGAGCTTCGGTTTGGGCCACGTCTGCCGGTAGGCCTCTTCCAGATTGGCGAAGAAATCCACGCCCGGCAATAATGGCACGCTGCGCAAATCGCCACCAGCGATGACGACCGAATACTGATGAATCGGATACGTTGGGTCCGGACACAGCACAACATCACCTCGATCAATCATGGCCAGCACTAGGTGGGCGATGCCTTCCTTGGAACCAAGCGTCACAATCGCTTCGGTTTCAGGGTCCAACTCGACCTGAAACCGTCGGCGATACCAATCAGTAATGGCCAGCCGAAGTTTGTAAATGCCACGCGAGGCTGAGTACCGATGATTGCGTGGATTGGTGGCTGCCTTGATCAGTTTGTCCACAATCGGCGCTGGCGTTGGTTGATCAGGATTGCCCATGCTCAAGTCAATAATGTCTTCACCGGCATGCCGCGCCTGCATTTTCAGTTCATTCATCACAGCAAAAACATACGGGGGTAGCCGTTTTATACGATTGAATTCCATCACAGTCCTCTCTGCGTAACTCAATCAAAGAGCTTAGCGACAAATGAGGGATGGGTCGTCATATCGAATGGCGAGTGAAGATCACCGATTGCCGCTTACTCAGTTCCGGTCCCGCTATGCTTTTTGGTTCCATGAACGGGTCTTTTCCTCCGCAATCGGTATTAGCACACGCTGCCTGATTGAACCGAGACTGGCTCCGCCAGTGACTAGGCCGAACCAAGCATCTCTCGAATGACATCTACCATCCTGGCTCGCGGCACAGTGACCTGACCGAAGCGAGCCTTCAACCATTGGCTGCGGTCCGACGCTTCGTGCTGGCGACGCAGGCCTTCCATCAAATCCTTAATGGAGACCTCGTCACGCGCGAATTCATCAGGCCCGATGATGACCGCCACAGGAATCTTCTGCCGATCAGCATACTGCAATTGCTTGCGAATGCTGCGTTCCTCACCCAGATATAATTCGGCATTGAGACCGGCCAGCCGCAATTGGCGCGTGATTTGCTGATACTCAACCAAACGCGCTGGGTCAAAGACCGTCACCAGCACCTGCGCTGTCGAAGGCTTCAGCTCCAGCACGTTCAGTTTCAGCAGCGCGGCCAGCAAGCGGTCAACACCAATCGAGGCGCCGGTGGCCGGAATCGGTTCGCCGAGGAATCGCTGCACCAACCCATCATAGCGCCCGCCGCTGAATACGGCGCCGAACTCCGGAGCGTCCAGCAACTGCGTTTCAAAGATCGGCCCTGTGTAGTAATCAAGGCCTCGGGCAATCGTCACATCAAACACCACCTTGTCCGAGCCAATGCCAAGCGCCGACAGGTACTCATCAATCTGTCGTAATTCACCAATCCCTTGCCCGGCGTCAGGCACATGACGGAACAATTCACTCACTGCATCCAAGACCTGCGCGCGGTTTCCTGCCGGTAGTTGCAGAAATTCGTCAATGCGCGTGACCGCGTCCACATCCAACCCCAACCCAGGAATCACGTCACCCGACGCATCTTCGCGGCCCGTCGTCAATTCTTCCCATACGCCTTGACGGCCAATCCGATCCAGCTTGTCCAACACGCGAAACAGTTGCGTAGCCCGCTCCGGTTCGATGCCAGCAAATGTGAGCAGCGCGTTGAGGATTTTCCGATTGCTGCACCGCACGCGGAAACGGTTGATGCCGAGAGCTTCCATCGTGTCGCATATTCCTACGAGAATCTCGGCGTCCGCAGCCATGGACGGCGATCCAACCGTGTCGAGGTCAAACTGAATGAACTCGCGGAAGCGGCCCGGATCGGGCTTGTCAAACCGCCACACCGGCCCAACCTGATAGCGACGGAATGGCCGAGGCAGGTCCCGGTATTGAGCTACGACGCGCGCCAGCGGCACTGTCAGATCAAACCGCATGGCCACATCATTATCTTCCAGATCAGTGAATCGGAAAATCTGCTTGCTGCCTTCGCCGTAGTGCCCCAGCAGCGTCTCAGTGTACTCCAGCGCCGGCGTCTCCAGCGGCACGAAGCCATAGCGCTCGTACACCTGTCGAATCGTCGTTATCATCTTCTGTCGAGCAATCACCTGCTCCGGCAAATAATCGCGAAAACCCCGCAGTAACCGAGGTTCGACTAACCTTGCTCGTTGCGTGCTCATAGGGCAGCCATCATAGCACAGCCGTGAGAGAGCCTAAAAGGACCGCGCCTTCTTTACCAATGTTTTTGCTGCTTGATGATGATTGAACCAAACGACTTCACCGCTGCGTGGTGCTATTGGCTCGCCATGAAGGTGTGGATGGTGCGCCATCAGACTCACTCGGCGCAGCGGCTGCAATAGCGTCACAGGTAGACTCAGTATCTACTGCCGATTCAACAATCGAATAGTCCCGCTCGCGGCGATAAGTCGCAGCAATCATCTCTCCTAGTAATCCGAAGAAGACAAATTGCACTCCAATAATCAGCAGCAACGTGCCTAGCAGCAGCAGCGGACGATCACTCAGCCATTTCCTGAACAACAACCGCTCCAGAGCCAAATAGCCGTTAATCAACAACCCAACGGAGGCCGTCACAAGACCAACGATGCCGAAGAAATGAAGCGGCCGATTTGTATAGCGGGTCAGCAAAATCACCGTCAGTAACGAAAAGAAGCCACCGAAGAACCGGTCCCATCCGAACTTTGAACGACCATAGCGGCGCGGCGCATGCTCAACCTTGACTTCGCCATTGCGGAAGCCGCGATAGCTGGCCAAAACCGGTATATAGCGGTGCTGCTCGCCATAAACGCGCAATTCGTCCAATACCGCCCGCCGATATGCCTTGAAGCCACAATTGAAATCATGCAATCGCACGCCGGTCATGAATGCTGTCGTCAGGTTATAGATTTTCGAGGCCAAGCGCTTGGACCACGGATCATGACGCTGATAACGCCAGCCGGAAACTAAATCATAGCCCTCTTCCAATCGCGCTAAGAGCTTTGGAATCTCTTCCGGCAGGTCCTGCAAATCCGCATCCAGCGTAATGACGATCTCGTAACGCGCTACTGCGAATCCAGCAGCCAGCGCCGCCGATTTACCGAAATTCCGCCGAAACCGTATCAACCGAACACCGGGATGCTCACGACGGATGTTTTGTAGGACTTGATATGAGCGGTCACGACTGCCGTCATCCACGTAAATGCATTCGTAGCCGGAGCTAACTTGCTCCAAGATCGAACGAAGCCGCCGATGCAACTCTTCGAGGCTTTCTTGCTCGTTATAGACAGGGATAACAGTCGAAACGCTCGGCTTTTTCATCAGGCCCGGATTATATCACACTCAACTTGACAGGCCTATAAAATAATGATTGACTGCCTCACGGCTCAATGATAAAATCCCAGCCGTCCCATACGGTTGAAGTTGTTTTATAAGAACCTGCGTGGGGCCGTTGTCTTTGAGGTTGTGCACAAAGCTCGTCGGCGTTTTTGCTCAGCCGGGGAGAAATGGATTTGAGGTTGTAACGATGCAAAACAAGCAATCCTGCAAGATTTCAGGAGGGTTGGATTGCTGGTTTATCTTTTGATTGAGTTTGATCCGGATCAAATTTCACTCGTAGACTAAGGAGGAACGTTATGCGCAAATCAACACTCCTGCTCAGTGTCCTAGCCGTCCTGGCCCTGTGTATGTTGGCAGCGAACTTTCCGATGCCGGTGTCGGCTCAGCGCGGCGCGCCGCCAGCGCCCAATAATGCGTGTCCTGGCATTGCCGTTGGAAATGCCATTGGAACGGTGTCGCGGACGCGGTTCAATACCACAGGAGCGACGCGAGCAACAAATGATCCTTGCATTTCTTGCTGCTTCTTCGGCGTGGGTCAGAATGACAAGAGCATTTGGTATTCTACAACCCCCCCTGCAAACGCCGTCGTTCGGGTGAGCACACAGGGGAGTGATTATGACACAGTGGTGGCAGTGTATCGTCGCACTGGTAACACCTGCCCAACAGGCGGTCCTAACACAAGTGCCTGCACGAACGCTGCTGGCGTCACAGAAGTCGTTTGCAACGATGACTCTGGCGGCACGCTTCAGTCAGATGTGGCGTTCGTCGCCAATGGCACTTCCACCTACTTCATTGAAGTGGCCGAGTGCACCGGCACGGCCAATGGGTTTGGTGGGACGGCCGTTGTGAACATCTCTATCAATCCGCGGTAAGACGGTTCAATCGCCTCCTTCACGAAGGCGAAGGGAAACCAAATTCTTAAGAATCATCGCAGGGGCCTCTTGCAACCCTGCGATGATTTTTGGTCTTACCCAGCATCCACAAGAAAATTGAACAACCAGGCTGTTGGCATCAAGCCGATTCCCTTTGATCAAGCAGTTGCTTTTCATCAAATCGTTGCACAGTAAAGCGAAAGTACTTAACCGGGGCGCCTTCGGGAATCTTGGCTTTTCTCATGGCGATGGTTACCTGCTGTTGCGCTGTCTCAATTCCCTTTAACCGAGGAAGGAGTAGTCCCCTGCGCCCACCTTCACCTTCAACCACCACGCCATACACAGCCGGGTCGAGTTGACCTATATCGGAAACTGGCTCCAGCTCAGAGAGTATGTCAACTGAATAAACCAAATCGGCGAGCTCCTGCGATTGTATCGGAGCAAATCGTGGGTCTTGCGTAGCGGCTGCAATGGCATTGTGAATGGTTTCTTCAGCGATATTGTCTTGTTCAGGAGCAATTGTTCCGATACATCCTCTGAGCTCACCGTTGCGCGTCTTGATAGAAACAAACACGCCGGCGCGCTCGGCCAGTTGGCCAACGACTGGAGATGGCGGGCTGACGACTCGTCGCTCCTTGACATAAAGTTCAACCGCCCGGCGGGCCAATTCGACAATGCTTATCGGCTCAGCTTGCTGACTCAATTGGATTCCTCCGTTTTCGACCAGTCGGCTAACACAGCCGTCAAATAACCAACACCAAACGGATACTCGTAGGAATAAACCTGCGGCTGATGAAATCGCTGCCCCAACGCGCCGAGCGCCACCAATAAGGATTGGTAAGTATCTTCACCGGCCACATGACGCAATTCGGCTGATATATTCATAACATCCGTGACCGACCCTGCAGCGATGGCGGCCACCAGTTGCTCATCGTAGAGATGCGCATCGGGATGATATTCATACGGCGCATCAGGCGTGAGTCGGTGGCTCATGTCGCCGCTGGCAATAATGGCGAGCCGCCTGTTCATCTGAGCAGCAGCCTCGGCCAAACACGAACCAAACCCTAGATGATCGGGTTTAAGATCATACGACAATCCCAACACGATAACCGATGCTGCCCAACCCGCCTGCTCAAGATAGTACAACGGGACTAATGCACCGTGATCGAGTTGCCGCCCAGCCGGAATCATCCAGAGAGGTATACCGGCGGTTTCGCACAGTGCCGCAATTCGCGAAAGTAACGTCAGATCATTGGGCACATCCAGACTCACCTTGGGAAAACCGAATGGGGCAAAGCCTCCTCTCAATCTGGGACCACTGTATGCCGTGAATCCTCTTTGATCACGAGGCGCATGCGGGCTGATGATCGCAACCACATCAGGCGCCGCCGCCATCAGGCGTTGCATGACGCGCCGGAGCCCTTCGACGGTTTTCGCCACCTGGCTGAGCCGCTCACCGCCAATCTCAGGAATGATGACCGGTGGATGAGGCGAGAGACCAACAAATACGACGGCTTGTTCCATGACATGCCTCCTCTACATGCTGGAGTTGACCGGCGCTCCGTTGTGAGCTTCTGGGCCGCACTCGGCAACGAACGAGCCGATGAGCGGATGCCCATCAACAATGACCAGCTATGCCGCTTGGGCTAATTCCGACAAGCCAATCAACTCAGCCTGACTGATCTCTCGACCCGTTTGCAGATTCGGGTCACGGCTATCAATCAAAAAGAACGAAGGGGAGCTAATCCGCTGTTGGACCCATTGAAGATCAAGCACAGCCGGCACGTAGACAAGCAGGGCGGGATTGGCCAGCTTGCTCCGCCGGACTGCGCCCGGATGATCCCAAACGGCGACATAGGTCTTGCCGGCAACATCTATTGTCAAAACCTCTCCATTAGCCTTTCGCAAAATGTAATAAGTACTCATGTGCCTATCAGTCGAAGTTGCCTAAACCGCTCGCCGGTCGCTTGTCTTGATGTTGACAAGCAACCGGCAAACGGCGATTACTGACGCGGTTTCAACACAACGTACCGCGAAACGGTCGAACGGGGATCATAAACCAAAACCAACACATTTTTATTGCCAGCTTGCGCTGCCGCAGCTTGGAAATCAGCGACGCTGCGAATCGGCCGGCGGTTGATTTCCTGAATAATGTGGCCTCGCACGATCTCTTCATCCGCCGCACTGCTTTCAGGGTCAACGTCCGTTACAACCACACCGTTGACGCTGGCTGGCAGATTCAATTGTCGGCGCAGCGTCGGTGTCAACTCTTCGACCCGGATGCCGCTGAGCGCATTCTCGCGGTTCAGGTCTTGACCGGTCCGCGCTTGTTGTTGACCCGGACGTGTCCCGACTTTGACGGTGACAGTCCGCTCACTGCCATCTCTGAGCAGCTTAATCTTGACGCTGGTGCCAGGAGCCGTTTCGGCCACCATGTTGCGCAACGAGTTGGCGTCCTCGACGGGACGACCGTTGTACTCAACAATGACGTCGCCATTCTGGATGCCACTCTGGGCAGCCGGCGTGCCCTCGGTGACACTGGCCACCAACGCTCCCTTGGGACTCTTCAACCCAAACTGCTCAGCGATGGCCGGCGTCACGTCTTGAGGCAATAACCCTAGGTAACCGCGAACTACGCTGCCCGTTCGCAAGAGCTGGTCCATAATGTCACGCGCCATGTGAATCGGGATGGCAAAACCGATGCCGATATTGCCCTGCGCAAATCCGCTGGTCTTAATCGCCGTGTTGATACCGATCAATTGTCCACGCATATTTACCAGCGCGCCGCCGGAGTTGCCGGGATTGATCGCTGCATCCGTCTGAATGAAGTCGCCATAATCAGCAATATTCAGGTTGCCACGACCTGTCGCGCTGATAATGCCGAATGTAACCGTATGGCCAAGGCCAAAGGGATTGCCGACCGCCAATACAAACTCGCCGACCTGCAAATTTCGCGAATCTCCCAACGGCATCGCTGGTAAATCCTTGGCATCAATTTTGATCACAGCCACATCGGTAGGCGCATCGGTGCCGATGATCTTAGCAGTCATCTCACGCTTGTCGGCAAGGGTTACTTTGACTTCGCTGGCGCCCTCGACAACGTGGTTATTCGTTAAGATGTAGCCATCTGGGCTAATAATAACACCGGAGCCAAGCCCAGCTTCTCGTCGTTGGCGTGGCTGAAATGGTTCAAAATCGTCGCCAAAAAAACGCCGGAAGAATGGATCATCCATGAACGGATGGATCGGTTGTCCTCTGACCACCTTTGTCAAAGAGATGCTGACAACGCTCTGGCGCACGGCGCGAGCCAGCGGCGCCAGTCCCTCTTCAAGCGAAAGGTTACCAACTAAGCCAGGCGTGTTGGTCGCCACATAAATGGGCACTTTTTGCTCGTCCTTTTGATGGAACGGATTCCATGATGTATAAGCTGTCATCACTGTGCCGGCCAAAATCCCCACGGCCAACATCACCGCGCCGCCAAGGGCTATCGCCCACCGACGCGAACGAAAACCAATTGATCCCATAGTGTCACCTCCAATGCAACCCAGAGCAGCCGCGCCCAAGCTGACCGCCCAGTCAGATGATCAGATTTCCCTACTAACTACTAACGGCTGCCGTCTTCGCCTCAGGCTTGAAGACGAGTTTTCCGTCCTCAGCATCTACCACGACTGTCGAATGGTCCTGAATCTGACCTTGCAAAATCAACCGAGCAAGCGGCGTCTCGATTTCTCGTTGGATCGCTCGCTTGAGCGGCCGGGCGCCGTAAACCGGGTCATAGCCAACCCGCGCGACATGCGCTTTGGCCGCATCCGTCAAGACTAACTCAATGTGTCGTTCATTCAGTCGCAACTGCAACCGCTGTAGTTGAATCTCGACAATCTGCTTCAAATGCACTTCGCTCAGCGCATGAAACACAACGATCTCGTCAACACGATTGAGGAACTCCGGTCGAAAATAATGACGCAATTCACCGAGCACGGTTTCCTTCATCCGCTGATAACTGGCTTCATCAACGCCGCCACGATACTCCAAAATCAGGTGGCTACCGATGTTGGACGTCATGATAATGATCGTGTTCTTGAAATCAACTGTCCGACCGTGACTGTCAGTGAGCCGACCGTCGTCTAAAATCTGCAACAGGATATTGAACACGTCCGCATGAGCCTTTTCGATTTCGTCAAACAAAATGACCGAATATGGCTTTCGCCGTACAGCTTCCGTCAACTGCCCGCCCTCCTCGTAACCGACATAACCGGGCGGCGCGCCGATGAGCCGAGCGACCGTGTGCTTCTCCATATACTCAGACATGTCAAGCCGAACCATCGCCCGCTCGTCGTCAAACAGCGCCTCGGCCAGGGCGCGGCCTAACTCGGTTTTGCCAACGCCGGTCGGCCCAAGAAATATGAAACTGCCAATCGGACGATTCGGGTCTTTCAATCCAGACCGTGCACGCAAGACGGCCTCCGCTACCGCCTGAACGGCTTCGTCCTGCCCGACGACCCGCCGGTGTAATTGCTCATCCAAGTGCAACAGCTTTTGTAATTCACCTTCCAGTAATTTACTGACCGGCACGCCCGTCCACCGACTGACCACCTGCGCAATGTCTTCCTCGTCCACTTCCTCTTTAATCAATCGCGCGCGGCCACGCTGACGAGCCAGTTCATCCAGTTGCTGCTGAACACGCTTCATTTGATTTGTCAACTCAACCAGCTTGCCATACTTCAACTCAGCCGCTCGACTCAAATCATACTCTCGCTCTGCCTGCTCAATTAAAATCTTTGTCTCTTCAATCTGCTGCTGGGTCTCCCGCAGTTGCGCGATGATCTTTTTCTCCTCTTCCCATTGGGCCTTGATGTCGTCGGCTTGCAGGCGAAGCTCGGCCAGTTCCTCTTCCAACTTGCGCAGCCGCTCACGCGACACCTCGTCAGTTTCCTTCCGCAATCCCTGACGCTCGATTTCCAATTGCATGATGCGCCGCGTCGCTTCATCCAGTTCAAGCGGCATTGAATCAATCTCGGTGCGCAACCGCGCCGCCGCCTCATCAACTAAATCAATGGCCTTGTCCGGCAAGAAACGGTCGGTGATGTACCGATGACTTAACACCGCTGCCGCCACCAACGCGGCATCTTTGATGCGAACGCCATGATGCACTTCGTACCGTTCGCGCAAGCCGCGCAGAATCGAAATCGTGTCCTCGACCGAAGGCTCATCAACCAAGATCGGTTGGAACCGGCGCTCCAACGCTTTGTCTTTTTCGATATACTTCCGGTACTCATCCAACGTGGTCGCGCCGATGCAATGCAATTCGCCCCGCGCCAGCATCGGCTTGAGCAGATTACTGGCGTCGGTGTTAGAACCCTCGGCGCGGCCTGCCCCGACCACTGTGTGTAGCTCGTCAATGAACAGGATAATGTCGCCTTGCGACTCTTGAATCTCTTTGAGCACGGCTTTCAACCGCTCTTCAAACTCGCCTCGATATTTGGCGCCGGCAATGAGCGCCCCCATATCAAGGGCTACCACGCGCCGATTCTTCAAGCCTTCAGGCACATCACCGCGAATGATGCGCTGCGCCAGCCCTTCAACAATCGCCGTTTTCCCGACACCCGGATCGCCAATCAAGACCGGGTTGTTCTTAGTTCGCCGAGACAGAACCTGAATGACCCGACGAATTTCCTCATCACGACCGATCACCGGATCAACTTTGCCCTGCGCAGCTAACCTAGTCAGGTCGCGTCCATAACGCTCAAGGGCTTGATACGTGGCTTCCGGCGTGGGACTGGTCACACGCTGGGAACCGCGAACCTCGCGCAACACATTCATCAGCTTGTCCCGCGTCAATCCCAATTCCAGCAAAATCCTTCCAGCCGTCCCTTTCCGCCCCTCTTCAAGAATCCTCAACAGCACATGCTCAATGCTGACGTACTCATCATTGAGCCGCTTGGCTTCATCCTCAGCCTCGGCCATCATGCGATTTAGCCGCGATGTGATATAAATTTGCTCCGGTCCAGCAGCAGGCCCGCTGACCTTAGGTAACCGAGCTAATGCTTGCTCCAACGCCTGGCTCACAACCGCCGGCCTGATGCCTGTCCTCTCCAAGAGGATTGAGGCCAGCCCTCCCTCCTGCTGAAGTAAAGCCAGTAATAAATGTTCAACGTCAATCTGCTGGTGGCTGTAACGAGCTGCAATGGCTTGCGCCCTGCCAAACGCCTCCTGAAGTTTCTCTGTAAACCGATTGATGTCCATACTTGTCTGCTCGTTGGTCAATGAGCCATCGCCGAAGACGAATGGCGCATCGCTAAATGATTATCTTTGTGCCCAACCATTGCGCGGGTTGAAACGCGACTCCTTGGCGAGTTGTTCAAACAATTTCTTTTCAGCAGGGCTCACCTGGGTCGGGACGACGATTTTCAGCCGAACGTATTGGTCACCCCGACCACCACCGCGCCGCATCAAGCCCTGACCACGAAGCCGTAGCTTTTGCCCATTTTGAGAATTCGGGGGAATCTTCACATCGGCAAAGCCGTCCAACGTAGGAACGACAACAGTCGCTCCGAGGACGGCTTCCCATGGAGTAATGGGAATCTCCACCGTCACATCATCGCCAGAAACCTGGAACACAGAATGGGGCTGCAACTTCACACGCAAATAAACGTCTCCAGGCCGCCCACCACCGTGAGCCTGTCCCGCCAACCGGATCAATGAACCCTCTCTCACCCCCGCAGGAATCTTCACATCCAAAGCCCTGCCATCGGCCAGTACAACACGCCGTGAGCCGCCCCGATGGGCTTCTTCAATGGTCAGCGGTAATTCCATTTCGGTATCGGCTCTGGGCATACCCCACGAACTAGGTCCCGCCTTCGCCTGCGTCCGTCCACCCCGCCAGGCATCGCCAAACAGCATCTCAAAAAAATCACTGAAACCACTTGGTGACCCACCACCGAAGCCGAAATCACCAAAATTAATGCGGATATTTTCCCACCCAGGAGGCGGCGTAAAATCAGCGCCTCCCTTCCAGTTGGTGCCGAGGCGGTCGTACATCTGTCGCTTTTGCGGATCACTCAGGACCTCGTAAGCTTCGTTGATCTCTTTGAACTTCTCTTCTGCCGCCTTGTCTCCCGGATTGACGTCCGGGTGATACTTGCGAGCCAGTTTACGAAACGCCGCTTTAATCTGATCCTGCGTCGCCGAGCGACTGACTCCCAAAATCTCGTAATAATCTTTGTACTTAACGGCCATGTTCCTTTCACCGGCGCTCGCTCACGGGAGCCGCCGCTGGCCATTTTTGCCAGCAACCAGCGCCCGCAGCAAGCGACCGCGGTTCATCCTCGCCAATTTAATACTTGCATGAGTTCCGCCCGAGCAAAATTTTCTTCACGACGGGCCCGGCTCAACTCAGCAATAGCTTTTTGGTACGCCTCCTTCAACCTCTCAGGGGGTCGAGGCCCAGCTTCGCGCAATTGCGTGTTCAGGTCGCGAACCCGCTCTAGCGCGATATGAACTCGCTCGCGATCCGCCAGCAACCGCGACATCAACCGACCGAGCATCTCCTGGCGCGTTTCTCGCCGTGGCGGCGCTTCAGGTACTTCAGTGACTTCCTCTTCATCCTCCTCATCCCCGTTTCCATACTCGTCATACGACGAGCGCATTGGCCGTTGCTCTACCTCTCTTGATGTCTCCACCCGATCTCTGGCAACCGATGCGACTGGTTCTACTTCGACCTGCTCACGAGCAGCAGCCATTTGATCTACTTCATGAGCATCAAGATTGGTCAACACTTCTTCTTCCGAAAACTCTTCCTCCAAAGACTCCAGCTCCTCAAGAGCCAGTTCATCTTCAAGCTCAACGACACTTTCATCTATGGCATCTTGAGCCATCTCTTTCACTTCGTTATCTCGATCCGCTTTTGTACGCTTCCGTGGCATATCAATGACTCCCTACAAAATAACATCTTTGTTACTTGGCGCTCCCTTGTGACCTTGCGCCAGTGCGTGTACTACCCCAGGACGAATTCTGCTCTAACCACCGTTGAAGCTCAGGCACCTCAGGCTGAATTCGTCCATCAACCAATTCTCTGAGAGCCTGGTTCACCGCCCATGCAATGCCCTGACTCTCACTGTGTTTAATGTATTGGTTTGCTCGCTTGGCTACAAGCGCACAAACCAAGTAACGGCTTCCGACCTTTCCTAATGCTTCCTCAACAAATTTCTTTCTCGACCCGCTCATATTAGTCCCCCAAGAATTGTTATCTTATTAGTCCACGACAAGAATAAAATATGAGTCAAATTTTGTCAACGTAGTCTTATTTTTCGCCAAAAACCAAACGACAAACTAAAACGATTTCAAGGGTTAGGAAGGGAGCTAGCTACCTGCTCAAGGCCCCTCAGAAACAGTCAAAACTTGACAAATGCGTACTCATATATTAGGATTGCGTCGGCTTGCTATTATAGCCCTTGTAGTATGGTGCTGAAGCAGCGAAGAAAACGAGGCTACACAATCAGCGCTGTCGCTGAAGCCTATGATATCCATCCCCAAACCCTGCGTCTGTATGAGCGTCAAGGCCTTCTCACTCCATCGCGCTCTCAAGGTAACACGCGCTACTATACGGAAGAAGACCTTGGACGGCTCGAGCTGATTCTTACGCTGACACGCGATTTAGGTGTGAATTTAGCCGGCGTCGAAGTCATCCTGAACATGCGTGAGAAGATGGATGCGATGCAGCGTGACTTTGAGCGGCTAATAGAATCCATCCGTCGCGAAGTGAGCGAGCAGTTTGCCCATCAGGTTGCTGAGCGGTTCCCTATCGTACCCGTTTCTCCGGCGGCAATCGTTCGACTCCAGACTGACTCGCCACTGGAGGACGGCGCCCATGCCTCGGACGGCATGACGCGTCGGAAAAAGAAATAACATATCGGAGGTGAAAGACTATTCCTAAGGAAGAAACCATTCCAGTTGAAGGGACTGTCGTGGAAGCGTTGCCCAACACGACGTTTCGTGTGAAGCTTGACGGAAATGGCCATGAAGTCTTGGCCCACTTGTCCGGCAAAATGAGAAAGAATTACATCCGCGTCCTGCCAGGGGACCGTGTGCGCGTGGAATTATCCCCCTATGACTTAACCCGGGGACGCGTTACCTATCGCTACAACAAGTGAGCTAATACCGAGAAGAAGGACTTTCCCCACACCGTCCAATGTTGGCAAGCGCGAAGTAGGGGCCTTTGGCCTGTTAGTGCCGTTCACCTTGCCGTGGTTCGTTTGGCGCGCCGGCAAGCGAACAACGCCGAGAAGAAGTTGAGGTGTCCAAGAGGGCCGAGCAAGCGGCTATGCGGTGGTGGTCTTCTCTCATTGAAATCTAAAGCTCGGCTTCAATCTCCACGACCTGACGAACAAGCGGCTACGCAGTGGTGGTTTGCTCTCATTAATAATTCTAAAAGTTGCGCCGGATCAATCGGCTCATCGTTTCCAATCGTCCATGCCAGTGCCCTCAAACGGCCAGTCGGCTAACAGGTGAAGCGAGTTCAATTGGTTGGAGAAGGCTGTGTGTGTAATGCCGCATTCAGGGCACTTCACGTCATCCCCTTTCTGCGGCTGAATGTAAGCCGGCTGCGTAGGAACAAAGTAGCTCGCTTTGAAGCTGACTTTGTCCTCCGGCCCGTAATAATCATAAATGTGGGTATTGCAATAGGTGCAAATCACGCGCTTCATAACTTTTCTTCTCCTGGTGCTGAGCGGCCTATTATAACGGAATAGACCACTGATACAAGTCCTTCAAACTAGCGAGCAGGCATCGGATTCGTCTGGGCAATCAGACCTGAGTGTTCCTATGCCCATTCTGCCGGCGGTCTGTGGGTTGCTGCGTCTGAGGTTTCATGAGGGTTGCACAATTCGTAGACTAAAAATTCTAGCTGTAACGCAGCCGCGCCAAGCGAACTCTTGATAGCTCGATCAACGGCGGCGATCTGTCCGATGCCTCGCAGGATTTCATGCATCTGGATACGTCGCACGTGCTTATTGAACTCGCCGGCGGCATAGGGCGACATGCCAATGGCTTTGGCCAGCTCGGCAGCCGGCGCACCTTGAGCCATCAAATCTTTAGCCAATGCCATTTGACGATAGAGCCGCGCAATCGCGCCTAAAATCATGACAGGCTCCTCGCGGTTCGCAAGCAAGTGTCTGAGCAGTTTCAGGGCGGCGACGGTATCTCTCGCCAGGATCTTATCATTCAGTTCAAAATTCGTATGGCGCTTCCACTGCGGCACCAGCGCATCAACCTCAGCCCGGCCGATCAGCCCACGTCGAACATACGTTGTCAACTTGTCCAACTCGTGAGCCAGCAAAGTGAGGTTTGTTCCTGTGCGTCCAATGAGCAGACCCAACGTGGCATCATCCGCCGCACAGTCACGCTGCCGAAGGTATTGCTTAGCCCAGGCTCGCGCCTCCATCTCGCTTAACGGCGCAAACTCAACGACGGTACAACCTTTGAACAATGCCGTTGTCAGATTCAGGCGTCTATCCGGCCGGTCATAAAAGAAAACCATTGTCGTGGTTGGCTGAGGCCGCTTCAGATACTCAATCAATTGCTGAACGCCAGGTGAATCGGCCACCGGTTTGACTTCAGCCAGCTCCGAATCGCTGCCAGACTTCAAAGCTCGATCCAGATCATAGACCAATACGAGCCGACGCGAAGAGAACGCCGGTAGCTGCCGAGCGGCGTCAACAATTTCTGACAATGTCGCCTCTGCCGCAGAGAACACCGACAGATTAAACGCCTCAAGATGTGGATCAAGCGTCTGCCGCTTCAGTGCACGAACAGCCTGCCGCTGCAAATAGACTTCCGGCCCGTCCCGTCCGTATGATTTTCGAGGCTGTGAGATGGGACCTGTGAACAAGTAAAGCGGATCAATCTGACCGCCAGCGACGGCCTGCATGAATGCTTCTGGCGTCAGTGGCTTCATAATCCTTCCAGAATGGTGGAGATCAAGCTTTGAGCAAATTCCTTAGCGATTCGATCAACGGCCGGGTCCTCTTCGTCAAACAGGCTAGCGGGGTCCTCGGCCAATTCATATTCGCCGCGGAACACATAGTTTGGCTGATTGAATATCACCTGCTGTGAGGTTTGATCACGCAGCGTCACGCTCACGGTGATGGTCACCTGAAAGACACGTGTGCGACCTGAGTTATCCAGCAACACGCCGGCGACGTGAAAGCCTTTGATATTACCCTGGAGCACGGCGTCCGCGTGCTGCGGCTCCGACACAACGGCCAGCCGGCGGCTACGTTTGAGAATCTCTTCCATGACTGCCTGAGTGAACCGTTGCTCAACTTTGTAGCGCGCGCTTGCATTCTGAAATGCAGGGACAGCGATGGTCTGAATGTGTCGCGGGAGGCTTTCGCCATGACCCGACCGGCGATACCCACAGGGCCCGGCCGCCAGACTCATCACAGCTAACAGAACTATCAACGCTCTGGGCATACCGTCATCAGTTTGGAATCCGAAATGAGAAATTGCAAACTGAGATCAGGGCACTTTGAAGTTTTGAAAGATTTGAAAGTTTTGAACGCTCATCAGGCTGCAAGTCCGTTGCTCAACGACCGCAAATGCAAAGAAAAACTACATTGTCACACCATTGCTTTTTGAGAACGCCATGTTCAGTTGCCCGTGGTGCTTGCCAATCTGAAGCTTTATCAACCTGCATTTCACAGTCGGCATTCTCCACCGGCTGTGGATCATAACATTCAAGCATTGTAGTAAGCCGTGATCCGCATGAATGCACCTCGACCACATTCGCTCGCTCTGCTGCGCTCAGTTTCGTCCCTTTGCAACACGAATGAGTTCGACCTTAACCACTCGCTTCACGATTTCTCGTCCCTTTGCAACGAGCGTCGGCAGGCTGGTGTGATCCAAGCTTCCGGCTGCTCATCCTCCTACTTGACGACGACGTTGACCATGCGCTGCGGGACGACAATGACTTTAATCACGCTCTTGCCGTCCAGATATGATTGGATTTTGGCATCGCTCAGAGCAGCCTGTTCATAGTGCTGTGGCGTGGCATCAGGCGAGACGAAAATGCGACCTCGGAGCTTGCCGTTGATCTGCACAGGAATCTCCAACACATCCTCTTGGGCTAATGCTTCGTTATAGGTGGGCCAGCGAGCTTGGACTAAGCCGCCCGTATGCCCCAGTCCTTCCCACATCTCTTCGGCCACATGTGGGGCAAAAGGCGTCAGCAATCGCACCAGTACGCTGAGCGCTTCGTTGAACACAGTCACATCAGTCTCGGTGGCCGAGGCAGCGCCACCGACTGAGGCATCGAAGTCATACATGGCGTTGACCAGTTCCATCAACTTCGCAATGGCCGTATTGAATTGCATGCGATCTTCGATGTCGTGGGTCACGCCGAGAATTGTTTGGTGGGTTTTCCTGAGCAATTGACGTTGCGCTTGAGTGAGCTGATTTGTCTCCTGGAGCTGGGCTGGGGTGCTTTGACGAATGACCTGATGCCATCGCGCAACCAGTGTGTAGACGCGGCGCAGGAAGCGAGCGGCTCCTTCCACGCCCTCTTCTTGCCATCGCAGCTCTGCTTCAGGCGGCGCGGCAAATAGCATGAAGACGCGCACCGTGTCAGCGCCATAGATGTCAATCATCTCGTCAGGATCAACGCCGTTGCCCAGCGACTTGGACATTTTTTTCCACTGTCCTTTGTCCGGTCCTTCCGTCACTATGTTTGTCACCATACCCTGTGTCAATAGACGGGTGACCGGTTCGGAGAATTCAATCAAGCCGAGGTCGCGCATCAATTTTGTCCAGAAACGAGTGTAGAGCAGGTGCATCACGGCGTGTTCGACGCCGCCGATGTACTGCTCAACAGGCATCCAGTGGCGGATGAGGGCCGGATCAAACGGCGCCCGATCATTGCTCGGGTCACAGTAGCGGTAGTAATACCAGTTTGAGTCCACGAACGTATCCATCGTATCGGTATCGCGTCGTGCTGGTCCCTGGCACTGCGGGCATGTCGTGTTGACGAACTCCGGCACATGATCCAGTGGCGAGCCGCTTTCGCCGGTGAACGGCGCTGTCGGCGGCAAGAGCACTGGCAGTTGATCTTCAGGCACGGGCACAATGCCGCAGTTCGGGCAGTGAATCATCGGAACCGGCGTTCCCCAATAACGCTGCCGTGACAAGCCCCAGTCGCGCAGTTTGTATTGAACCGTTCCTTTACCGAAGCCATTCTCTTCGGCGTGCTGCGTCATGCGTCGGATCGCTTCTTGATTGGGCAGCCCGTCAAACGCGCCGGAATTGATCAGCACGCCATCGCCCTCGTATGCTGCTTTGAGCTCGCTAAATTCGATTGGCTGGCCGCGCTCATCCAGCGGGGCAATCACCTGACGGATCGGCAACCCGTATTTCTTAGCAAAATCGTAATCGCGCTGATCGTGCGCCGGCACCGACATGATCGCGCCGGTGCCATAGTCCATCAGGATGAAATTGGCGATCCAGACCGGTAGCCGCTCCCCGTTAAACGGATTGATCGCACGGAGCCCTGTATCAATACCTTGTTTGTCAGTGTCATCAAGCGAACGAACGCGCCGATCCTGCTTGATTAAGCGCTGGATGAACGCCAAGACCTCTTGGCGATTGGGCGCTCGCTCACCAAGTCGCTGCGACAGCGGGTGCTCCGGAGCCAGCAGCACCGCGTTGGCGCCAAAGATCGTGTCAATGCGCGTGGTGAAGATGGCGATCTTGTCATCCAACTCTTCGACGGCAAAATCCACCAACGCGCCTTCGCTGCGACCGATCCAGTTGCGTTGCATGGTCAGGACCTTTTCCGGCCAACCATCTTGCAACTGATCCAGTCCGTTGAGTAGCTCTTCGGCGTAATGGGTGATGCGGGCGAACCATTGCTCTAACTCACGCTGTTCGACCGCGGAGCCGCAGCGCCAGCACCCGCCTTGAGCTTGCTCATTGGAAAGCACTGTCTGGCACTGAGGGCACCAATTGACAGGCGAACTCTTGCGGTAAATCAAACCGCGCTCATACATCTTGAGGAAAAACCACTGATTCCACCGGTAGTAGTCAGGCCGATGCGCCGCCACTTCGCGCCGCCAGTCATAGCTAATGCCGAGACGTTTCAGTTGCTGACGCATGTGGACGATGTTCTGCTCGGTCCACGTGGCTGGATGGACACCATGTTTGATCGCAGCTTGTTCGGCCGGCTGCCCGAATGAATCCCAACCGATCGGATGCAGCACATTATAACCTTGCAACCGCTTGTACCAGGATAAAGCATCGCCAATAGCATAATTGCGCACATGCCCCATGTGAATCCGGCCTGACGGGTAAGGAAGCATCTCCAGGCAGTAGAATTTCGGCTTGCAGGGGTCCGGCTCCACTTCAAAAGCATGGGTTTCAGCCCAGCGTTGTTGCCATTTGGCTTCGATCTCTTGGGCAAAATACTTTTCTTTCATATTCACCAACAATTCTTAGCTACATGTTTGAAAAGGGTTCTCAACCCAGCTCTCACACAGCAGCGAGAACCAACGCGCAGATTATACGGTTGTTCATTGAAGTTGTCACCTGTGCGAGCGGATTGTATCGCTGGCTTGGTTCTTTGCTCACGAGCCGTTATGATAAGGCATCTGAACCAACCCAAACGAGGAGGTAGAGCATGATTGGCCAGTACGACACCACGCGGAAGCTCAGCGCATGGATCGGCTTGTTGCTCATTGCAACGATGAGCCTCAGCGTTGGCGCTGAACAAATCAACGAAGCAGCCAGAAAAGATGTCCAGAAAGACGACAAGCCATGGGATGTCAGCGCTCCGCCGGGACCACAAGAGGAGATTACAATTGACACAGACGAAGGCACTTGGATGAGCCTCGATGTCAGCCCCGACGGACGCGAGATCGTCTTTGATTTACTCGGCGACATCTACACGATTCCCATCACGGGCGGCGAAGCGAAATCCTTGACCAGCGGCATCGCCTGGGACATGCAACCGCGTTACAGTCCGAACGGAAAATACATCGCGTTCACCAGCGACCGCGCCGGCGGCGACAATATCTGGATCATGAATCGTGACGGGTCTGACCCCAAGCAGGTGACCAAAGAAAACTTTCGCCTGCTCAATAGTCCAGCCTGGACGCCGGACAGCGAGTACTTGGTCGCACGTAAGCACTTCACGTCTCGACGCTCGCTCGGCTCAGGCGAGATGTGGCTCTATCACCGCACGGGCGGCGACGGTTTGCAAATGACCAAGAGACCGAATGATCAGAAAGACGTTGGCGAGCCGGCGTTTTCGCCTGACGGCCGTTACCTCTACTTCAGTCAGGACGTGACGCCCGGCGACGTCTTCGAGTACAACAAAGACTCAAACGGGCTGATCTACGCTATCAATCGGCTTGATCGCCAAACCGGCGAAATAGAACGGTTCATCAGTGATGCTGGTGGCGCATGCCGCCCAACGCCCTCGCCCGATGGTAAATGGCTCGCATTCGTGCGCCGTGTGCGTTTCAAGAGTGTATTGTTCATTCACGACCTGCAATCGGGCGCGGAGTGGCCTCTTTACGAAGACCTCGAACGCGACATGCAGGAAACGTGGGCGATTCATGGTGTCTATCCAGCTATGGCTTGGACGCCTGATAGTCAGTCGGTGGTGTTTTGGGCGCGTGGCAAAATTCGTCGCGTCCATCTCAAGACCAAAGAGTCAAGCGTCATTCCATTTCGCGTCCGCGCCACCCGACGCATCATCAAAGCGCTTCGCTTTCCCGTGCAGGTCGCGCCTGAGCGGTTTGATGTGAAGATGCTACGTTGGGTCGAGGTCTCACCTAACGGTGACAAGGTCGTTTACCAGGCATTGGGCTACTTGTACGTGCGTGATTTGCCTGAGGGCACACCAAGACGATTGACCTCCCAGACGGAACACTACGAAGGCTATCCCTCATTCTCGCGTGACGGCCGGTGGATCGTCTACACAACGTGGAACGATGAAACGCTAGGCAGTGTGCGCGTGATGGCTGTTGATGGCGGCGAGAGTCGCGTCCTGACCACTGAGCCGGGTTATTACGTTGAACCGACATTCACGCCTGATGGAAGCAAAATCGTATATCGCAAGATGGCTGGCGGATTCTTGACAAGCCCGACGTGGTCGCGTGGCAGTGGCCTCTACTGGGTTTCCGTTAACGGCGGCGATTCGACGCTCATCACCAAAACGGGCATCAGGCCACAATTCGGCGCTGAAAATGACCGCGTTTATTTCATGACGTTCGAGCCGGAAGATAAGCGCGCGCTCAGGAGCGTCGAACTGGATGGCAGTGATCCACGCTCACATCTGCTGAGTGAGGCAGCGACTGAGTTTAGGATTTCGCCGGACGGGCGGTGGCTGGCCTTCACTGAGCGATTCAATGCCTACATCATGCCGTTTCCACACGTCGGCAAGCAATATGACATTGGGCCGAAGGCGAAAGCGATTCCAGTCAAGCGGGTCTCGCGTGATGCTGGCGAGTATCTGCGCTGGTCAGGCGATAGCACCAGGTTATACTGGTCGTTAGGACCGGAGCTGTTCACCCGCGATGTGAAAGAGGCCTTCTCGTTTGTTGAAGGTGCGCCGAGTGAGTTACCCAGTCCTCCTGAGACCGGCTTGAATATCAGCTTTCAAGCCCCGAGCGATGTGCCAACCGGCAGTGTGGCCATTGTCGGAGCTCGCCTGATCACCATGCGCGGGGACGAGGTGATCGAAGATGGCACTGTGGTCGTCCACCAGAATCGCATCACGGCTGTTGGCCGTCGAAAAGACGTCAGAGTGCCGCCGGGCGCGTATGTCGTTGACGGGCGCGGGATGACGGTCATACCCGGCCTGATTGATGTGCACGCGCACGGACCACAAGCGACTACGCATGATTTCGTGCCGCAGCAGAACTGGAAGAATTATGCTGGGCTGGCGTTCGGTGTGACGACGATTCATGACCCGTCCAACGACACGGCGACTGTCTTTGCCGCCAGCGAGATGGCGCGCGCCGGCTTGGTCGTCGGGCCGCGCATATACTCAACCGGCACGATCTTGTACGGTGCAGCGGGGTCGTTCAAGGCAGAGATTGATAGCCTGGACGACGCGCGATCTCATCTGCGACGCATGAAAGCCGTAGGCGCTATCAGCGTCAAGAGCTATAACCAGCCGCGCCGCGATCAGCGCCAGCAGATATTAGCTGCAGCGCGTGAGCTGGGCATGATGGTCGTGCCAGAAGGCGGCTCGTTGTTTCAACACAACATGACGATGGTCGTTGATGGCCACACGGGCATCGAGCACGCGCTTCCTGTCGAGGCTGCTTACAAGGATGTCCTTCAACTGTGGGGCAAAACAGATGTCGGTTACACGCCGACGCTTGTCGTTGGCTATGGCGGCATCTGGGGTGAGAACTACTGGTATCACCATACGAAGGTCTGGGAGAATGCGCGTCTGCTGACATTCGTGCCGCGACAGTTCATTGATCCGCGCGCGCGACGGCGCGTGATTGCCCCTGAGGAAGAGTACAACCATATCAACATTGCCCGGACGTGCAAAAACCTATTGGATGCCGGTGTGCGCGTTCAACTGGGCGCGCACGGTCAGCGCGAAGGTTTGGCTGCCCATTGGGAGTTGTGGATGTTGGCGCAAGGCGGCATGACGCCGATGCAGGCGTTACGGGCCGGCACGCTCGACGCCGCGCGTTATCTCGGTATGGACAAAGACCTCGGTTCGCTCGAACCAGGCAAACTGGCCGACTTACTCGTGCTAGAAAAGAACCCGTTGCAAAACATCCGCGATTCGGAGGCGATTCGCTACACAATGGTGAACGGACGACTCTACGATGCCCGCACGATGGACGAAATCGGCAATCATCCTCGTCGGCGGAAACCTTTCTATTGGGAGAAAGCGCGGTTGTAGTCAGACTTGATGAAGATGAACACTTGATGCAGGAATCGTCCATGAGCTCCGCGCTCGCCATGAAGCATGAAAATGGTTATTTTCGAAGGAGGAGTCGGCACAGATTGCACCGATTGTCACCGAGAGAACCATAGGTGTGAATCTGTGAAATCTGTGGCTATTTTCAAGGGAATCGCTCCTATGCAACAGCACGCCACGAACGATAAAAATACAATTCTTTCGTGAGGTTCGTGTGTTTCGTGGGCGATTTTCAGAGGAATTCCTAAAGTGGTTTGCGAGTGAGCTTATCCTGGAGCGCCCGCTCCAGCATGTATGAGCCGGTAAGATGTGGGGCCCCAGGCCAAAGGCAATTGAAAATTGCTCTAGAGACGGATGCGCGTCCGTTTAGAAAGCCAGCCGTTTTTAGCTTTAGAGCGGTTTGCGAATCAAGCTACCCTGGGGCGCGCACTTGCAGCGTGCATGAGCCCGCAGGCGAGCGCTGCCCGGGTAAAGACAATGGAAAATCGCTATGAGTTAATAAGAAGCTCATGGAACACGGATGACACGGATTGGGCTGATCAACGCAGATCAATCGGCGAAAATCCGCCACATCCGCCTCATCCGCGTTCTACCCAATACTCCACGAATAATGCCATTCATGGAACACGGATGACACGGATTCGGCTGATCAACGCGGATCAATCCGTGAAAATCCGCCGCATCCGTCTCATCAGCGCTCTATCCAAACTCCACGAGCTTAGAGCGGTTTGCGAATGAGTTTACCCTGGGAACGCACGGTTCCAGCATGCATTAGTCCGCAAGATGTGGGGCCCCAGCTAAACGCAACTGAAAATCGCCTTATACCATTTTAGAACCCCAGCCGTTTTAGCTTTATACCATTTGCGGATTGAAGATCGCAGATTCCCGCTTGGTCATTCAGGTCCCGCTATACTTTTGGGGCCCATGAATGCGGTCTTTCTCTTCCCAATGGGTATCAGGTTTGCTCATTCTTGTCGAAACGGTGATCACCGCGCGCCGAGTGGTTTTCTTCTGGTACGACTCACGCTATACTGCGCGACGATTCATTGACGCGCTTCAGGAGATTAACGGCATGAAGAGACGAGCCAGCATTCGATTGATCATTGGTTTCATGACGGTGAGTTTGATACTGCCGGCGTTTGGTGCGAGCGCTCAACGGCCCTCGGCAGATGTGGTCCTGCACAACGCGAAGATCATTACCATGAATCGGGCACAACCGCAGGCGCAAGCCATTGCCATCGTGGGCGACCGAATCGTCGCAATAGGCAGTAACCGGCAGATTAAAAGATGGATCGGTCCGGCCACTCGCATCATAGATGTACAAGGCAAGCTCGTCATTCCTGGATTGATTGAGTCGCACGGTCACATGCTCGGCATCGGACAAGCCAAGCTGGCACTCGATTTGGTCGGCACAACCAGCGAAGCGCAGATCGCAGAGATGGTCGCCGCGCGAGCAGCGCAGACACCACCGGGTGAATGGGTGCTGGGACGTGGCTGGGATCAGAATGATTGGCCGCAGAAGCAATTTCCTACGTTTCATTCCCTTTCCCGTGCCGCTCCCGATCATCCGGTCTATTTGACCCGCATTGATGGTCACGCCGGCTGGGCTAATGAACGCGCCATGCAGTTGGCCGGACTGAATCGCAATACGCCTGATCCGCCCGGCGGACGTATCATCCGTGATGAGCAAGGCAATCCCACCGGTGTGTTGATTGATCGCGCGCAAGGGCTGGTCACAAGCAAAATCCCACCACCGAGCCGCGAGCGACAAAAACAGGCGCTATTACTCGCCATGCAGGAGTGCGTGGCGGCGGGGCTGACCAGCTTTCATGATGCCGGCACGAGCCGCGAGGTGATTGATCTTTATAAAGAGTTGCTGAGCGAAAACCGGCTTGCTATTCGAGTCTACGTCATGCTGGCCGGCGCCGACCGGTCATTACTGGCCGATTACTTCAAGCGCGGCCCGGAAATTGGTCTGGGCGATCGTCGGCTGACGATCCGCGCGATCAAGCTCATCGCTGATGGCGCGCTTGGCTCGCGTGGAGCCGCCTTGCTGGAAGACTATGCGGATGAACCGGGCAATCAAGGATTATTGATTCTCTCTGAAGATCAGGTGTTCGAGGTGGCCACGCAAGCGTTGTCTCATGGATTTCAAGTCTGCACACATGCCATTGGTGACCGCGCCAATCGGGTCGTGTTGAATGCCTACGAACGCGCGTTCAACGCTCATGCCGACATCAAGGACCCGCGATTTCGTATCGAACATGCGCAGATACTGGACGCGGCTGACATTCCGCGGTTTGCCCGATTACGGGTCATTGCCTCTATGCAAGCGATCCATTGCACCTCGGATATGCCGTGGGTGCCGGATCGAATCGGTCTCGGACGCGCGCAGGAAGGCGCTTACGTCTGGCAAAAACTACTCAAATCAGGCGCCCGTATTGCCAATGGCTCTGACGCACCGGTCGAATCCTTGAATCCGCTCTGGGGATTCTACGCCGCCGTGACGCGGCAGGATCATCACGGCAAACCCGCTGGCGGCTGGATGCCCGATCAACGCATGACACGAGAAGAAGCACTACGCTCATTCACGCTGGACGCAGCCTACGCTGCATTTGACGAGGAGTTCACTGGTTCATTGCAAGTCGGCAAGCTGGCCGATCTCGTGGTTCTTTCTCAGGACATCATGACGGTAGCGCCCCGCCAGATACTGCAAACGGTTGTCGTGATGACGATGGTGGCAGGCAAGATCGTCTACCAACGACCATGAGCCAAGGGCTTACCGGTAACGGAGGAATTTCATGGATTGGAAAACATTGGTCTCGACATTTGCTCTGATTTTTCTTGCAGAGATGGGCGACAAAACACAGTTAGCGGCCATTACGATGGTCGCGAAAACTAACGCGCCTTGGGCGGTGTTTATCGGCGCAGCATTGGCGTTATGCCTCGTCTCATTGATCGGCGTCTTTGCCGGGACGATTCTTGTTCGTTACGTGCCGGAAGAGCAACTAGAGAAAGTTGCTGCCTTAGCGTTCATTGCCATTGGCCTGTTGATGCTATGGGGAAAGCTGTGACATGCGGTGTGTGAGAATGTGGTACAGGCGTTCCCGCCTGTGCGTCATTTTCATGTTTTGTGGCGTGCTCTCGCATAGGGACGATTCCCTTGAAGGAGATGCGGGTACCCTCGAATGAGGCCTGTGTGGAAGCGCTGTTTGTGGTAATGGTGCAGCCGGTAGATCATGTTCGCGTGGCGGCCAGTTGCGTCGGTCAACAGCACATGGTTGGCAGGCACGTCAGGGCCAAGCAAGATGTGTAGCCGTCCGTGAAGTGCTCTGCCCCCAAAGAGAATGGTCACTATTGAAAATTACTGAACATTGAGTGATGCACCTGCAGATCATACACCACATCGAATGCGGTATTATGGTCACCATTGAAAACTACTGAACATTGACTAATGCGCCCTCCGCTCGGTCACACGAGGCAGGTATGTTTTCATCAGGTTGCTCATCATGCTGGGAAACATTGAACCAGTCAGACCAGCAAAATTGCAGATAACGGGTCAGAATGCTAGAATGAGCAGCCATTTGGCTGAGTCCGCAAAGGAGATGAATGACCCTAGCCGAAACCACTAGATCAAACGGAGGAGTTCACATGAACAGCTTCAGGCACCAGCACATTGTTTCACGGATGCGGCGAAAAGCTCTCGACCTTGTGGCCGTCGCTCTCATTGGTGCGGTCGGCAGCCTAGTAATAATCACTCGGTTCTCCCCTGCTCCATCTACTCAAAAGACCAGTGATGCAAGCCTCTCATCGCCAGCTTGCGCCTCACAGGCGCGAATTGTTGAAGCATACGGAAAACTGCCGTTACGATTTGAGGCAAATCACGGCCAGTATGGTGAAGATGTTCAGTTTTCTGCTCAGGCGAATGGTTACGTGATGCTATTGACGGCGACGGAAGCAGTGTTTGAACTCAGCAGGCGACATCATCTTACATCCATCGCTGAAACTCACCGTTCCACCGGTCAATCTGTTGATAGCTCCGCGCGGCAGTTGCAAAGCCGACAAATCAAGTCGGAGCCTCTCCGTATGAAACTGGTTGGTGCCAACCCAGCGCCGGCTATTACCGGCCATGATGCGCTGGGTGGGACGAGCAATTATCTGATCGGCAACGATCCAACACGTTGGATTACCGGTGTGCCTCACTACGGCCGCGTCCAATACAAGCAGGTCTATCAAGGGATTGATCTAGTCTACTACGGCAACCAACGAGAATTAGAATATGATTTCATCGTCCAGCCAGGCGCTGACCCCGGTGTGATTGCGCTCTCGTTTGAAGGATGTGATCAAGCCGAAATTGATGAGCGCGGCGACCTGCTGCTGCACACCGCCGTTGGACTCGTCCGACAGCGGCGCCCCGTGATCTACCAGGAAGTTGCTGGAACTCGGATTGAGGTCGAAGGGCGCTACAAGCTCTTGAATGCGCCAACAGCGGCTGGCTGCCGTGAGCCAGTCATCGGGTTTGAGCTTGGTTCCTATGATGCCACCCAGCCGCTGGTCATTGACCCGACGCTCGTCTATGCCAGCTACCTGGGTAGCACGGAATATGACGAAGGGAACGATGTGGCGGTTGATAGTAACGGCAACGCTTACATCGTGGGCGCAACGGCGTCTGCAACGTTTCCTCGCGCTAATCCGTTGCAACCCAACTATGGCGGCGGCTCGACCGATCTGTACGTCATCAAGTTGAATCCGGCTGGCAATCGCTTGGTCTATTCGACGTTCATCGGGGGCGTCTCCGGCGATGATGGCAATGGCGTGACGGTTGATGCTGAGGGCAACGTGTATGTGACCGGCGCAACGGCCTCGCCTGATTTCCCTGTGGTCGGCCCGGCGCAACGGGCGCTGAACGGCGGGATAGACGCATTCGTGTTGAAGCTCAATCCTGATGGCAATCGCCTTCTCTTTTCGACGTACCTCGGCGGCAGCCGTGATGATAATGGCTTGAACATCGCCATTGATTCGGCTCGAAACGTTTACGTGACCGGCAACACGCTCTCGGTGGATTTTCCAACGGTCAATCCGATTCAGCGTCTCTTTCAAGGAGGCCAGCGGTTGCCTTTTGGCGGTGACGCGTTCGTCACCAAGCTCAGCGCGACAGGCTCCAGCCTCGTCTATTCCACCTATCTTGGCGGCAGCAGTGAGGAGACTGGTTTGGATATCGCCGTCAACGCAGCCGGAGAAGCCTATGTCGTAGGTGATACCTATTCATCCGATTTCCCGACGGCAAATCCGCTGCAAGCTAGCAACGCTGGTGAACAAGACGCCTTTGTCGCCAAACTGACGGCGGCCGGTTCGGCGTTTGTTTTCTCAACGTATCTGGGCGGTAACCGATTTGATCGCGGCTTAGCTATAGCCTTAGATGATCAGGGGTCCGCTTATGTGGCTGGTTTCACCAATTCGCCGAACTGGGTCACGACACCCCGTCCATTCCAAGAGACGCTGCGTGGACCTCAAGACGCATACGTGGTCAAGTTGAATGCGAGCGGCACAACGCGACTTTATTCCACCTACCTTGGCGGCAGTCAATCCGACCAAGCGCTGGGCATAGCGGTTGATCGCAACCGTTTTGCCTATGTCACCGGTAGCACGATCTCCAACGATTTTCCACGCGCCCGCGACTTGCAACGAACATTGGAAGGCGACCGTGATGCGTTCATCAGCAAATTGGCTGAAGATGGACGCGAGCTGCTCTATTCAACCTATTTCGGTGGCGGCGGCTTTGATCAAGGATTCGCCATCGCCGTAGACAGAGCGGGTAGCGTGTACATCACAGGCGTGACCAACTCGCTCACGTTTCCCCAAACCAACCCTGTGCAAAACAATTTCGGCGGCGGCACAAGCGACGCATTCATTGCCAAAGTCTCTGATCCGTAACGCTGAATCAGACAGCTCACAGGGGCCGGGGTCAGCCTCGGCTACCCTGTGATCGCTTCTTCATCGCGTCGCCGTATCGGCTGTTGGCTTATCAGTGAGTTTGACATCCACCCAGATGGGGCGATGATCAGATGCAGTCACTTCTGTTTCGACAGCGGCTTTGGTGGCATTCACGTGGCGGACCCAGATCCAATCAAGTTTGAGGCGTAATATCTGCAATCGTTGAAACGTCGCCTTATTGCCAGGCATCGGGCAAGAGAATCCGGCAGCCTGCATCAGCTCGAACATCTTTTTTCGCGCCCCTTCTGTAATCGTGTTGAAATCGCCGAGCACGAGGGTCGGCATGCCACGATACCGTTCAAGTTGGTCAATGATCGCTTTGATTTGTTGGGCGCGCTGCTCGACAGAAATGCGCGTCTCCAGATGGGTCGTATAGACCCGCAGTCGCTCTGTTCCCAGATGCACCGTCGCGCCCAGCAGAATGCGCCGCCGCCCGCCTGGGCCTGGAACCGGCAGCAGTGTGCGCTCTACATCGCTCATCGGGTAACGGCTCAACAAGGCCAGGCCGCGCACGCCGCCGCCGTCCTTGTCTGGATAGGAGTTTTCTACAGCAAACGCATAATGAACGTCTAGCATCTCGGCCAGCTCACGCGCCATGTCGCGGTAGGCTGTCTCTTTACGCTGACGATTCACCTCCTGCAAAGCAAAGACAGCCGCATGTGTGAGCGCAGGATGGGTGGTCAAGACTTGCTTGATGTCGTCAATACGTTTGGCAAATGGGCCGTGAAGATTGTAGCTCACGATACGAATTTGCTCACTGAGCGGCGGCGGTGAACCGGTGGCAAACGTCCCGACCTCTACCAGCGGATCGGTCGGCGCCATAATCCAACCAAAGCCGATCACCAAAGCGAGTATGACCTTCATACGTCAACCACCATGAACAACCGGACGAACGACAATTCACCCTGTGGGCTGATCATCGTCCATCGGCCTTCTGCAAGGCGCGCGTCACTTGTTGGTCTGCTGTGTCAGTCCGCCATAGATCAATCGTGCGTCCAGGAAACGGATGGAACGTCCGCTCAGGGATGGAAGCCGGATCGCGAATCACGCGATTCTTGTCGTCCAGCATCCCGATGGCGCGAAACAGTGTCGGCGCGACATCGAGCGTTGTCAGCACATCCCGATTGGTGCGACCTCGCGCGATGGCGGTGCGCTCTCCGCCCCAGGCGACGAACGTCACTCGCGTGACGATTGGCTTGAGCCCAGCGTGACTGCCTCCTGACGTGCGCGCCTTGGAATTGAAGTTCCACAGGTCATTCGACCAGACAATGAAGTCAGCAAGATGATTGGCATATTTGCGCTTCAGGCCGCGCAGGTAACGTTGCTTGAGTTGATCGGAGCTGAAATAAATCAGGTATTGTTGAAACTCTGGCGAGTCAATGAACGTCGGCGCCGGATCATTAAGGATGTCCAGCAGCGAATAGATCGCGATGCCATATTCCGTGCGATACGTGGCGTTCAACCACGGCTCCAACGGATGAAACTGGCGCATCCACGCGAGCGGTGATGCTGCCGCGCCCGGCGCAAACCCAGCCCCTTTTAAGAAACCGAGCGGATCAACGTCATCGGCTAACGAAAACGTGATGCGGCCGTCAGCCTGCTGTTGCAGGTGATTGATAGGAACATAGGCAATCGTCCCATCCTGCGCTTGCAGGATTAACGCCTCGCCGCCCTTATGAGGGTGGCGTCGCGCCGTTGATTTGAGCCAGACAACTTCCCGCAAGGCCCGCTCGGCATCAAGCAGGCCATGCGCGCGCAGCGCCGATTCGATCTCAGGCACGGGCGCTTTGACGGCGATTAGATCGAACGGATTATACAATCCGGCAGCAGGCGCATTGGCCGCTTTGTAATCGCTCAGGATTTGAAAATAGTTCATCGGCACGGGTCGGCCTTGCGGGTCCACCGTTGTTTCGATCCACTGTAGGTTCTCATCCAAGCCGATAGTGTAATGCGACAGTTGATAGATGGTGTTGCGAACGCCAAAGTATTTCTTGGGAATGAAGTCCGAAATGCGGAATGGCTTAGAAAACACTTCGTCAAACAACAGGCCGGGCTGGCCTGGCTCGAATCGGATGCTCAACAACCGGCGCAGTGTTTGAATCTGGCCAGCGTCACGTTCAG
The DNA here is from genome assembly GCA_025054955.1 of Blastocatellia bacterium. Classification (NCBI taxonomy): domain Bacteria; kingdom Pseudomonadati; phylum Acidobacteriota; class Blastocatellia; species Blastocatellia bacterium. The sequence goes on from JANWZE010000030.1 coordinate 51,109, forward strand.
CTTCGGTCGTTAACCGCCAGGCAATATCCTTGGAATAGTTGTCGGCCTTGCCGCCGAGCTGTCGAGCGAAATCCTTGGCGCCCGCGTGGTAATCTTCAAACAACGCCAGGTCCGGCTCTAACCACCGGCGCGTTTCTTCCAACGTCTGTTGAAACAGGCGACGCAACGCAGCGAAACGCTGCGGCGGCACCGGCTGCTTTTGTAGCTCCAGCAAGATCAGGTGCAATCGGTTCAGATCGTTATTGCGCAAATTGACATCGGCGCGCCCGTTGCCGAAGTTGTCAATGAACGCCGTGACATACCCGTCTTCGCCGCCACGCGCATTTCGTTTTCGACCATAGGGTGAGGTGTCGCTTTCATAGACGCGCGGAAAATCAACACCCGGCACCGGCGTCGTGAGCGCGCGGTAGGCATCTTCGACGAGCAACGTGGTGACCGTATGACTGCCAAATAGCGGCGTGCGAAACAGCCGCGTGATCGGCAACGAGAAGGCGACCTGCCCCGGCTTGATGTCAGAGCCATGATCGGAGATCATAGCCACGACGGTCTCATCGCGTCGTTGACTGCGTTCGACCGCTTCAAAAATCCGCCCGATGAGTCCATCCAGCTTGACCAACCAGTGGATCAGGTTGTCCGGGTGTGGGTCCACGTGCTGCTGATGATCCATCAATGTGAAGTAAGGGCTCAGGTAATCATACCGCTCCTGACCCGTCAGGTCTCGTTCTAACACTTTGATGGCCGTCATCTCGGCGGCCACTTCTTGATTGAACTCGGTGTAGTCTATGCCGGTGGCCAAACGCGACAAGTGCGAGCGAACGATGTCTTTCACGCCGCGCTGATCATTCGTCAGCCACTTCTTTCCCATGAGAAAAAGCTGCTCGCTGTTACCCAAGCGTTGGTAGATTTGCGGACTTGTCCACGTCCGTTGAAAATCGAAGGCATCCAACATCAGGCTCACACCGATTTGGTCTAACATCCAGACGGCGGATGTCTTTTCGCCGCGATAGCGCAATGCGTCCCAGGTGTCACGAAATCCATCCAGGTGCGAGCGCAGGTAACCGGTGTCCCGGCTAAATGTGCCGTGCTTTTTGATGACGCTTGGTTGCCCCGTATCAATCACTGACCAAGAAGCTGCTGACAAGGTCAGCGTTGAAGCAAACATGTTTTCACAGACAACGCCTTGCTCGAAGAAGTAGCGCCGTGCATTGGGCATGATGCTCTCACGCCCAGTTTGTTGATAAAAGAGGTGAACGGCGCGACGAAATTCCTCAGCATAGGGCAACCGCTTGAGCAGGTCGTCGCGTTCAGGAAACGCGGCTGCCGCCAACAAATCAGGCGGCAGTCCATCCACTTTGATCACGATCAGACGGTTGGGCCGTTGTCTGGAAGCAGATGCGCCGGTCGCCGGCCAGAGGGCCACCAGCAGCAGAAGCGCAACGACCCAAACACCTGCAAAGGCGTGCAATCGCACACAGCGGTTGATGGCTCGTGATCTCATCGGCGTCACTCCTTTGAGAATGTGGCACAGGCATTCCTGCCTGTACTCCATTTTCTTCGTGACGTGCTGTTGCACATGGGCGATGCCGCTGACAATAGGTGTAGCGCAAGTTGCCAACTCACGCTGCGCCATTTTCCGTCTTCGGAGCGTGCAATAGCGCATGGACGATTCCTCACGGCTGGCCAGCCGTACTGGCGTGCGCCCTCGGTTGCTCGTCCAACGTGGAGGCGCGCTGCTCGCTCGTCGCCAGCAGCAGCGCCTGTACCTGCCGGAGTGACTCCTGACAGGTCAACTTGTGTTCCTGGAGCCACGCCGGTTCTGCCGGCGGTTGATAAGCTTCCAACCGTTGCGCCACCTGATTTAATAACTGCTGAATGCTGCCTTCCCACTGCCGATACGCTTTTGCGATAGCCGGATTGCTGTCCGACATTTGCGGCACATCGCGCAGAAAATTGAGCGCGCGCATCACGTACCAGGGGGAGAACTTTGTTAGGTTTGCTCCGCTCTGAGCAAAACGTTGCAGAAAATCCATGTTCTGTTTCAGCTCACGGGCAAACTTCTCCGCCTGCTTTTTCTGCTGCCGGGCGAAGGCCGCCGCGTCTTCTTTTCGCCATTGCTGGGTCATCCGAGCGATCTCGTAGCGAGCATCAGCGTCCGTTTTTCCAGCAGCCTGATAGAGCCGTGTCAGTGTAGCGTCTGTTTGCGCGATCAAGCCATTCAAATCCCAATCAATCGGGCGGCCCGCCTGCTCTCGCTCGCGGAACTGCTTCTCCAGGTGCTGGCGAAACTGCCACAGCACTGTCATCACCGGTTGATCATATCTATCAGCTTCGTGAGCAAGCACACTGAGCGCCTCGCGCAGATGTTCAGTCAACACGCCGGCAGCATGGGTATCGTTCAAGTAAGTTTGCAGCCGACGTAGATATGGCCGCTTGCGCAGCCACCGCCTGTATGCATCATAATCTGAAGCTGTCAGCGCGCCTTGCCGCTTGTTGACGAGGGCGCGAATCAACTCTTCCCGAACACGGCGCGCCGTCTGGACAACCGCCCGGCCACCATCGGCGAGCAACGCTTGATAGTGCAATTCAGCGCGGGCGCGTTGCACTCGAGCCGGCTGCACCAATGGATTCACCACGCGCCGATCAATCTGATCCAATAATGAATCGGCCATGTCCGGTTCAAAGTAGAGATACCCTTGCAGCGATAATCGCAATTCTTCGATCCCTAAGGCCGGACCTTTCTCGCTATACCGGGAGGACGTTTTGCGATTCGCGGCAAAATTGGCTACGCGATTGGCCGTCGTGTAGAAAAATCCTATGTCACTGGCGGCGATCGCTTCGTTGGTCAACCGGCGCCAGTAGCGACCTGACTCGCGCGCGCGCGGATTATCAGGCCTGAAGAAATCCACAACAATAATCGGCTTCAACGCATGATTGCTTTGATAAACATACAAAGCCAGCGGCACGCGACCGTCGGGCTGCTGCTGAGCTGCGCGCTGCACCTCAGGATCAGTGAACGGATTATAGGTCAAATCAAACGGATTCGATCGTGACCATTTCACCTGCTCCGGAGCAGGGGCGAGCTTGGCATCGTAGTAGAGAATGCCACCTAGGGCTAGCGGGACGCCGCTTGTGGTGATCCGTTGGATTTCCTCGTACCCCAGATGATACTCATTAGCCGCGCCGGCTAAAAAACACGACGTGCCCCAGAGATGATCGCGCATCTGATTCTCAAACGCGAAAACCAATTCATCACGCATCTGCTCATCTACCCACCGACCGAGTGCCTTGCGATTGGCCAACAGGCGGAATTTGATCTCTTGAATAGCATCGGCTGACAGTTGTTCGGTTTCTGGCGTCGTTTGACTCAGGTCGTTATACCAGCTCAACCCGACATAGGTTTGCTGAAACGCACGCTCATGATAGTCGTGCCGGTGGATCAAAAAATTGCGAAACATGAGCTGAGCCGGATAAAGCACGTTGACCATATCCAGCGCGCGCGCAATGCCTCCTAAGACCAGGTTTATGGTCGAACGCCGATACAGATGAGTCGCATCAAGATACGGCGACGGGACTTTCACGCGCCCCTGCGCCCACGCGGACGTGAAGTCCTCAACCTGTTCTTCGATGCGCTCCAGCTCTTTTTCCTGAACGCGCTTGCTGGCGCGGAATCCTGGAATCGTGGCACGCAAACGACTCAACCAGCCGGGCGGTTTTCTCCCCAAGTTCCACACGGCTAACCATTGCCCTTGGCCGGCATCCGTGAACGTTTGATCAATAGCGATGCTGACGAACGGCTGGAAAACATTCTCCTGGTCTTCCGTCCGCTCGATGCCAACAGTGGTCAGCACAATCCGCTCGCCGGCAACAACCGGATCATCAATCAAACACTCATCGTCTTTGATCACGATTCGGGGCGGCTGTGGCGTGTCGGGCAACAGGCGACCCAGCGGATGGCTCCTGGCTCGTGGTTTTGTTAACTCACTCTCCGGTTCGCCTCGCGCCCAGCCCGTTGTCACCGAAACGAGCGTGATGATGGTGATAAGAACGATGGCCCTCGTGCACACAGTGTGACGCATAACGTTGTTTGATATTGCGGTTACGCGGCCATTTTGTCAACTCCCAGAAAAACCCCTCGGTGCGCACGCCGCCGGCGTGTCCTGGCGTCCGGAGATTTAGAGCGGCTTGCGAATGAGTCTGCCTTGGGAGCGCACGCCGCCGGCGCGCATCAGCCCACTAGATGCGGAGCCCCAGGCTAAAGGTGATTGAAAATCGCTCTAGCGGTTCGCCGGCGATCTCCCGTCATCACAAGAGAGGCGTCTTCAGGTGAAATTAGGCGGCGCGCTCGCGCTGGAAGAAATGATTTGAGTAGAGCGAAACCATCCAGGCAATGTTGGCGGCAATGGCGCTGGTCACCAAAATGAATTCCAAGAAATTGATCAACGCAAATGCCATTACAGCATACGGCACGAAGGCGCGACGCAACAGGAAATAGAGATGTCGCGCCATTCGCAAGATCGGATTCGTCGCTTGGTGCGCTTCCATCTTCTCTTCCCATTGCTTGCCGAACTTCTCCGGCCGATCTTTGGCCACGCGACGCCGTTGATAGCCAATGGTCAGACTACTGAGCACAACGCCAAACAACAAGAATCCACCCGTGATTGGGTAGAACAAACTCTCAGAATGTCGCATCATGCCGATGACCATACCGCTGAACAGAAACACGTAGTAGAGGTAATCACAGACTGTCTCCAGCCAGCAGCCAAACTCAGATTCCTGAAATGTCAATCGCGCGACTTCGCCATCCGTTCCATCCAGAATGCACGTCAGGTGTGAGAGCGCCGCGCCAATCAGATTATTGACGTAGCCGCCCATGGCGAAAAACAACCCTGAAGCCATGCTGACCAGCAGCGCAAACACAGAAACCATGTTGGGCGTGATGCGTGTGCGGATCAAGAGCCGACTGATCGGTATCGAGACTTTTCGATTGAGTCGCGCATAAATCCCGTCCGTCTCTTTGAACAACCACCGATCGAGCTTCGCCTCAGCTTGCGGCACGTCGGATGGACTGTTGATCGGCTGCCAGAATGTAGCGTCAGCGTCGGTGCGCTTCAGTAAGCGCCGCTGCTCGAGCCAGGACTCCAAATCATTCAACGAGTAGAGTGGCGGCGCCTGTTGGGCAACGACCATCGCAGCGCGACGAGAAAACCGGTAAATGCCGGTCGGCTGATCGGCCACACGCAACGCCAGCGCGCTATCCCCGTCGGGCGACTTGATGACATCCAGCAAGCGCGCGTCAAATGTGGCTGTGCCCGGCAGCAACAGAAATTGATTATCCACCAACCCGACAATCTTCTGCAAAATGGCGTTCAGTGAACGGTCATCCTCGGCGAGCGTCAGCCATTGCACGCCCTGTGGCCATCGGCGATGTTGCTCCACCACGTGACGAAACTGGGCGACGCGGTGCTGGTCGGCTACCACTAAGAATTTGCTTGCGCCGATCTTCTGAGCCGTCAGTATCGAACGCAATAGGATGGGCATCGTGGCGACCCGCAGCAACGGCGCCTCGGCGGCGCTTGGGCCACGAAAACTCTCCGTCAGAATGACCGCTTGCTCAATCATCGCCGGTGGTCGCTTCTGATGAGACATCGAGCTGTCACTCCATGACCAGATGTGGGCCAGGTGGATTCAGGCTGACGTCCGACGTCGCAGCCACGGAGCGTCGTCCCAACCCGTGAAAAAACAAGACCGTCAGTCCAACAGCAGCCCAGCACAAGCCGCGCAAACGGCGCGTCAAGCCCAGCGTCAAACCGGTCTCAGCGCCCAAACCAAGCGCACTCAGGATCAGCATATTGCCGCCTTCGTAAGCGCCATAGTTACCCGGAATGAGAGCGCCCGCAGCATTCACCAACTTGGTCAGCACTTCGATGAAAAACGCAGCAAGCCATGTCGGTTGAGCGCCCAGCAACCACAAAATCAAATAAACTTCCAAAATGCTATGCGCATGACCGACAAGGTTCAGCAGCAGACTGCACCAAAAATCGCGCCGCCGTTGATGATAAAACGAATAGATATGAGCTTCGACTGCCTGTACGCCGGCTTTCCGACGCTCTGCCCAGGATTTCAGATGGGGAATTCGCCCGACTACTCCTACTATTGCCGAGAGCGCCGGCCAACGATGATGAATAGCCCGATTCATGGCGACAATCAGACTCAGTAGCGCAAGCGCCGCGATGGTGTCCACGCGCTGCACCGTTTCGGACAACGGCAGCGCCATTAACGAGACCAGTGCTCCAACGATAATCAGCAGCACACCGGTGAAGATATACATGCCACGATCGAGCACGACCGACGAAATCCCGCTGACCATCGGCATCTGTGACCGTAACATGAGCGCGCGCGTCGTCTCACCAAAGACCTGACCGGCGAACGAAAGTTGACTCACGGCCTCACCGGCCAGCCGGACGCGCAGCGTCCAGAGAAACGAGACCCGGCGATGCTCCGGCGGCAATGTGAACCGCCATGCCCATGTCTTCACCGTATGCGACATGCCGCCGACAGCAACAATCGCCACGAATCCCCAACCAATCCGCGCAATGTTGCTCACCACTTGCGTCAGGCCAACGCTGCGCACTAAAAGCACGAATAATCCAATGCCCAGCGCCGCCATCAAAACTCTGAGAATACGATGCATCGCCATGGTGTGTTATTGAGCGGCACGGGTTGCTGCCGAGGGCGCGCCACAGGCGCTATCCGCCGAATGGCGCGATTGAATCGGGCGAACAGCCAAGCCATTCAGATGAGCTTCGGCATGTTGAATCGCCTCTGGCGTATCAATGTCAAACCACTGAGCGTCCTGAATGTCGAATGCACGAGCGCGACGTTGCGCCGCGAGGTAGCGAATCCCGTCGGACAACGAGCAATCGCCATCCCTCAAACTGGCCTGTAGCGCCTCAAACAGCGCCGGATGACAAAGAAACAAGCCTGTGTCAATCGCATCATACTCGGTCAGCGATTTGCCAATGTCAACAATCCACTCGCCGGACAAGCGAACCTTGGTCGCATCATCTATGTCAAAAATGCAATGCAATTTCCTATCAACGCCTAGCACAACGTCGCCGGCGCCGACGGGGTACTGCAATAACTGATACGCTGTCTGTGCGTCAAAAATGTGATCGGCCATTGTCAGCAAAAACGGCTCGCTCAATGTGTGGCGGGCCTTGAGCGCTGAGACGCCATTGGCCTTTTCGTACTCATCATTGACGACCCATTCAAAGGTGACCCCAGCAATCGCGTGCTGAGCGAAATGGTCCTGCACCATCTGCCCCAAGTGCCCGACGACCACGACAAAATGAGTGATCCCAGCCTGATGAGCATTGAGCACCACGCGCCGCAGCAACGGCATCCCACCGACTGAGACCAACGGCTTAGGCAGGTGTGATGACTCGCGTTGCAGACGGGTTCCATTGCCGGCTGCCAATATCAACGCTTTGGTTATGTTCATTTGAATTCTTTGCCTCGACTTGTGCGCAGGCTCTGCCTACTGCTTCGGCCATAACTGCCATGCGATCTTTGAGAACAAACGAATCGTTGCTCCTTGTTCTGCTCCCACAGGGAGCCTGAGCGTATCAAATCCCTCCCTGTTACGTCAAGTGAACGCTCCGAGCGAGCCATCTGATGAGCGGTGCGGCTGTGAGTCAGCGACGCGTTCGCAGAACTACTAGTAGAGGCGCACCTGCTCGATGTAACCTTGATAATTGCGCATCATCTCGCCGAGCGAATCGCCGCCAAACTTTTCCAACATCGCCTGCGCCAGCACAATCGCCACCATCGCTTCGCCGACCACGCCGGCTGCCGGCACAGAGGTGACATCCGATCGCTCGAAGTGGCCTCGCTCCGGTTCTTTGGTCGTGATATTGACGCTCATGAGCGGCTGCCGCAGCGTGGAAAGGGGCTTCAAGTGACCGCGCACGCGAACCTCTGAGCCGGTGCTGATGCCGCCTTCTATGCCACCCGAACGGTTGGTTGTGCGATAGAATTTCCGCTCACTTGAATCATAGAAAATTTCGTCCTGCGCCTGCGAGCCAGGCCAGCCGCTGATGGTCGCGCCAAGCCCGATTTCGACCGCTTTGACCGCTTGAATGGACATGACCGCTTGCGCGAGGCGTCCATCCAGTTTCACATCCCATTGCGTGTGGCTGCCCAAGCCGACCGGCACGTTCCGGGCCACGACCTCAAAGACACCGCCGAGCGTGTCGCCCGCCTTCCACGCTTCATCAATCTTAGCGATCATTCGCTGCTCGGCCTCTCGGTCAGCGCAGCGCAACGGAGAGTCTTCCGGGATGGCAACAATGACATCCCAAGGGACTTCTTGCGGCGCTGCCTGGGGGATACCGCCGAGCTGAAGCGTATGACTGGCCACCGCGATGCCGAATTGCCTGAGTAACAGTTGCGCCAGCGCGCCAACGGCGACTCGCGCCGCTGTTTCGCGAGCGCTGGCTCGCTCCAAAATGTCGCGTAGATCACGCCGATCATATTTCAATCCGCCGGCCAAGTCAGCATGGCCCGGACGCGGACGAATCAGACGTCGCGCTTTGGATTCATCTAACTGGCGCGGCACAGTGGCCATCACATCTTCCCAATTGGCAAAATCCTTATTCTCAATCATCAGCGCGATGGGCGAGCCAAGCGTCTGGCCATGACGCACCCCTGAAAGAATCTGAACCTCATCCGATTCAATCTTCTGCCGTCCGCCACGCCCATAGCCGTGTTGTCGGCGACGCAGTTGATGGTTGATAAAATCAAAATCAATCGGCAGGCCTGCCGGGATGCCTTCAACAATTGCCACCAACGCTCGACCGTGCGATTCACCAGCAGTGAAAAACCGAAATAGGGACATGCAATGCTCCTCCGAGTGACCGACACCCGCTCACATATTTGATGAGCTACCTCGCTGGCCCAATAGACTTGTTCATTAGCTATATCATCACTTCTCAAGAGATGATCGGAAAAACAGCAAGCAAGTATGTCACTTCCCCGACAGGCCAGGCAAGGATTACGCCGATTGCGAAATGCGGATTGATCAGACTCATACCAGATGCCGAGTAAAGATCGCACATTCTCGCTCAGTCAGTTCATGTCTCACCATGCTTTTTGGCTCCATGACGGGCTTTTGCTGCGCAATTGGCATAAGCTGTAAAGAGAATCGCTCATGTGCAACAGCACCTCACGAAGCATGCAATGGAGCACAGGCGGAACGCCTGCGCCACATGCTCACAGGAATCGTCCATGAGCTCCGCGCTCGCCACGAAGAACGAAAATGGCCACAGGCAGGAATGCCTGTGCCACTTTTTCTGAGGATAAAGCGCCGTCGCCGCTTCGCTCTGCCGGCGCACTCCAAGATAAAGTCAGCAACGCATGAGCATGCGCTTTGGAGTGCGGCGGCAAGCCCCAAGGGCGCGACGCCGCTTTGGCCTGGTGCGGAGTGGCGGAACAGAAAGCGCCGTCGCCGCTTCGCTCTGCCGGCGCACTCCAAGATAAAGTCAGCAACGCATGAGCATGCGCTTCGGAGTGCGGCGGCAAGCCCCAAGGGCGCGACGCTGCTTTGGCCATGAGCTCCGCGTTCACCACGAAGGATGAAAATGTTATTTTTTAGAGGAGTTGTTCATGTCGTCTGGGACGACGCCCAGAAACGATGAAAAACGCGACAGGCGGGAACGCCTGCGCCACTTTTTCTGAGGAGACAGCAGACGGCGTAAACGGTCCGGCTCGCTTGCTGCTAAAGCGCAGACCGACAGCGCAGCGCGAAGCGCCCGCCCCCTCACGATGTTGAACCTGTGCTGTCATGCCTTGATGGCGCGGCTTCAATCGGGTAAGCTTGGAAAGCATAAACATGACACCACGCGAATTGGTTCAGTCCTGGGTAGAAGCGTTCAATCGCGCTGATGCTGACGCGCTAGCAAATTTCTATAGCGATGACGCGGTCAATCATCAGGTCGCCGAGCAGCCGGTGGTTGGCCGCGAAGCCATCCGCGAAATGTTTGTGGCCGAGTTCGCACGGGCCAAGATGGTTTGCATCGTCGAGCACATCTTTGAAGACGGTGAGTGGGCTATCCTTGAGTGGCGCGATCCTCTTGGTCTGCGGGGCTGCGGCTTCTTTCACGTCGTCAACGGAAAGATCGTCTTTCAACGCGGTTACTGGGACAAGCTAACCTTCCTGCGCATGCATGGCCTTCCGCTTCCCACTCAATAGAACCTAATTCCTAATGCGCGCAGAAAATCGTAGAGTGCTGCGTGGGACGTTCCGCACCTGCTATTCATTTCGCTTTAACAAACGTGGGCTCTCCCCGGATTATTGGTATGAGACGCATCGCCCGGATGGGTCTGGGCTTGACAACTCGACTCCGGACAGCCTTAATTGTGTCGAACTTTAATAACGAATCATCAGGAGTTGCTATGTACAAACTTCGTTTCTGGGTTGTCGCGTCTATGATCCTCGTGGCAGCCGCATCTCGACTGATTCCGCATCCACCCAACTTCACCCCCATTGGAGCGATGGCGCTGTTTGGTGGAGCGTGTTTGGCCAACTGGCGGCTGGCGCTGCTGGTGCCGTTGGCAGCGATGTTTCTCAGCGATGTGGCAATTGGTTTGCTCAGCGGCAACTGGGCAGTAGGATTGCATCGGTCGCTGCCGGTCGTTTACGGTAGCTTCGTGGCGATTGTGTTCCTAGGATTTTGGCTGCGCACGCGCCGGCGCCTTCTGCCGATTATGGGGGCTACGCTGGCTGCGTCATCGCTCTTCTTCCTGCTGACCAATTTTGGCGTGTGGGCGCTCGGCTCGATGTATCCCAAAACGTGGCAAGGGTTGGTTGCCTGCTATGTAGCGGCGATTCCATTTTTCGGCAATACGTTGATGGGTGATGCCGTCTACGTTGCGGCATTGTTTGGCGGTCTGGCATTGGCCGAGAAAAAGTTTTTGGCATTGCGGCAGCCCGAGCCACTGCCGGTTCAATAGGAGCCGATCATGAGGATTGTTTCGTTATTGCCCAGCGCGACCGAGATCATTTGCGCGCTGGGACTGGACGATCACCTGGTCGGCGTCACACACGAGTGTGACTATCCGCCCTGGGTCTGTCGGTTGCCGAAGGTCACGCACACGTTGATTCCCACCGACGCCTCAAGCAGTGAGATTGATCGCTTGGTACGAGAGCGATTGCGGACCAATCGAGCGTTGTACACGCTTGACCTGCCGACACTGGAAGCGTTGCGACCGGACTTGATCGTCACGCAGGCGTTGTGCGATGTCTGCGCCGTTGCCGAAGAAGAAGTTCAGGCAGCCGCCTGTACGCTTCCCGGCAATCCACAGGTTGTGAATTTGGAGCCGCAGACACTGTGGCAGGTGATGGAATCCATTCGGCAGGTTGCCCATGTCGTGGGGCTGGAGTCACGAGCTGAATCGGTCATTGCCGGCTTGCAAGCTCGGATTGAGGCAGTGGCCGCACGGAGCGCCGAACTCGATGACCGGCCACGAGTCGCCTTGCTGGAATGGCTTGATCCACCGTTTTGTTGCGGCCATTGGAATCCAGAATTGGTTCGACTCGCCGGCGGCATTGAAGGACTCGGTCAGGAGGGACAACCTTCAAGAACGCTTGATTGGGAGCAGGTGTTGGCATGGCAACCTGAGGTTGTTTTCATTGCCTGTTGTGGCTTCAGTGTTGAGCGCACTCTGCGTGATCTTCCACTGCTTTCATTGATCCCCGGTTGGCAGCAACTGCCGGCTGTGCGCGCCGGTCGCGTTTATGTCACTGATGGCTCTCATTATTTTAGTCGGCCTGGCCCTCGCCTCGTAGACAGTTTGGAGATCCTGGCCCATGCGCTACACCCTGAGGTTCATCCATTACCCAACGGTCTGTCTCCGGCCATCTGCGTGAACACTGTTGCTGCAAGCGGCGCGGAGAGCGCCTGTATGGAGCGCCATGACACCCTCCCGCGTGTTGCTCTCATGGAGTTCGGGAAAAGATAGCGCGTGGGCGCTTCACCGACTGCGTCAGACGCCGCAGGTGGAGCTCGTCGGCCTGTTGACCACTTTCAATGAAGCAGCCGACCGCGTCGCCATGCACGCTGTTCGCCGCAGCCTGGTCCAAGCGCAAGCCGCGGCGGCAAGATTGCCACTGTGGCCAGTCTCGTTGCCGTTTCCTTGCTCCAATGCAGAGTATGAAGAACGGATGCGCGCGGTCGTAACACGCGCGCGCCAACAAGGCATTACGCACATCGCATTTGGCGACCTGTTCCTGGAAGACGTGCGCGCGTATCGTGTCGGCATGTTGGCTGGGAGCGGCATCGAACCGTTGTTTCCTTTGTGGTGCTCGCCTGCCGACACACCGGCGCTTGCCCGCGCCATGTTGCAGAGTGGTCTACGGGCGGTGCTGACCTGCGTTGATCCCAAACAACTGCCCGAACGGTTCGTTGGACGAGCCTACGACGAGGCGCTGCTCACCGAGCTGCCACCGACGGTTGATCCTTGTGGAGAACGCGGAGAATTTCACACATTCTGCTTTGCCGGTCCGATGTTTGACCGCGAGATTTCTATAGAGCTTGGGCAAACGGTCGCTCGTGATGGATTCTACTTTGCCGACGTGCTGCCTGCCGGCATGTCGTCGTCCGCCTGACGCGCCCAGATCGCACGGCTGCAACCTCAACAAGCGCACGAAAGAGGACCGCACACATGCCCGAATTGCCGGAAATCGAACATGTGGTGGAAACATTGCGCCGTTATGTGTGTGGGGATGTGATTGAGCGAGTCAGCATCTTGCGGCCAGCCTTGATCCGGCCGCTCAGCCCGGCCAGATTCCGCGCCTGTGTTTGCCGACGAACCATCGAGCATATTCGCCGACGCGGTAAATTCATTTTGATGGACCTGTCCGGGGGATCGTCTTTGCTGATTCACTTACGAATGACTGGCGGATTCGCTTATGGGGATCCTCGGTTGCGATGGCCGAAGACGACGCGGCTCATTTTCCATCTGCGCAGCGGCCGTCAACTTGGTTTCACTGACACGCGGAATTTAGGGACTCTGGCGGTCGTTCAACGCAACGATGTGGATCAGATCGAGCCGCTAGATAAGCTGGGAGTGGAACCGCTGGCGCCGGACTTCACTGCCGACTGCTTGAAAACGCTGCTCCGTAGCAGTGGTCGCTCGATCAAAGAATTTTTGCTGGACCAAACTAAGGTTGTTGGATTAGGCAACATTTATGCAGCCGAAGTGTTGCATCGCGCCGGTCTGAGCCCCATTCGCTCGGCTCGGTCGGTGGCGCGCTCCGCAGGGCGATTGGTGAGATTACACCAGTGCATTGTTGAAACACTTCGGGAAGCACTTCACGCTCAAGCCGCCGGTCAACCGCTCCACCTGGAGCTGATCGGTGAGCCAGCAGCAATGAACCAACCGCGTTGCGACGTGGTCTTTCAGGTCTACAATCGCGAAGGCCAACCGTGCTTCACATGCGGTCAATCAATCCGACGGCTTGTCCAGAGTGGACGCTCAACCTATTATTGTCCTCGATGTCAAACGTAGCAGAGATGAGAGAAGCGCGAAATCTGAAACGCGCGCTCAACGCAGACGTGGCCCGTAGGAGGCACGTCACACAGCTTGGTCGTTGCCTTGGAAAGGCTCGGATGTTGGCGCCGGAACGTTTTGGGAGGCCGCGCTTGAGATGTGGCAATTGCGCGGGTTGCATTCAGACAATATGAACCGCAAGTTTCTTGATCTGCTGGATCAGCAAATCGTCTTAGCCGACGGCGCGATGGGAACGCTGCTGATCAATCGCGGCGCCGACCCACAGGCGTTGGCCGAGCAAAATCTTATCAATCCTGATTTGGTGCGTGCGATTCACCTGGATTACATCCGGGCCGGCGCGCGATTGATTGAGACCAATACGTTTCTCGGCAATCGGATGAAGCTGCGGGAATACGGCGTTGAAGACAAACTGGAAGCGATCAACCGCGCCGGTGTGCGATTGGCTCGTGAAGCTGTTCAACAAAGCGGTCAACAAGTGTTCATTGCTGGCGCTGTCGGTCCGCTGGGCGCGTTGGTCAAACCTTATGGCAATTTGACGCTGGCCGATTTAGCCAGAGCCTACCAGGAACAGATCGCCATTCTGATTGAAGAAGGCGTTGATCTGATCATCATTGAAACGCATCCGAGCCTGCTGGAAGCTCATGAAGCCGTGCGGGCTGCTCGCACGGTTGCGCCCACTACGCCGATCATCGCGCAGATGACATTTTTGGAAGATGGCCGATCCAAATTCGGCGACGAGCTACGACGCTCGCTGGAATCGCTGGCTGCCGCTGATGTGGACGTTGTTGGCGTCAATTGCAGCGGTCCGCAGATGATGTTTGACATCATCGAGCGATTTTTGCAGGAGACCGAGCTGCGCGTCTCCGTGATGCCCAACGCCGGGTTGCCACAATTGATCGGCGGGCGGCAGATTTACTTGTCATCGCCGGAGTACTTGCAGATTTATGCGCGCCGGTTCGCCGAGGCGGGCGCCAATATCATTGGCGGGTGCTGTGGCACGACGCCCGAACATATTCGCGCGATGGGAGAGGTCTTTGTCGGGCAAGCGCCGCGCCGCGTTCGTGAGCGCAAGGTCATATCCGTGTCGGTGGTGGAACCGGCCGCGGCGGTCGCTCCCAAGGCGACGATGCCATTGGCTACCCACTTTCAACAAAAACTCGGCCAGCAATGGGTAACCACCGTCGAGGTTGTCGCGCCACGCGGACTAGACCATGGTGAGACCATCGAACGCTGCCGCGCCTTTGCGCAGGCTGGCGTTGATGCCATTAGCGTCAGCGAGCATACGGGCGCGCGCGTGCGGTTGTCGGGTCTGGCGCTGGCCTACCTGATTCAGTCGCAAACGGGTGTTGAAACGATCCTCCATTTCAGTTGCCGCGAGCGCACGCTGGGCTTGATTCAGTCCGAGCTGCTGGGAGCAGCGGCGTTGGGCATCCGCAACGTGCTGGCCCTGACCGGCGAAAGCGGCATAGCCGGCGAGCTGCCCTCTGTGGCCTCGGTCTTTGAAGTCAATGCCACCGGTGTGGTGGAAATTCTTCACGACTTCAATCAAGGTCATACCGTCTCCGGTCATTCGATTGGTCAAGCTGCCGGATTTCGCATCGGCGTGGCTGTGAATCTGGCCGCTGAAGACATGCACGCAGAAATCGCCCAACTTGAAGAACGGATCAAAGCCGGCGCCCACTTTGCGCAAACGCAGCCGATCTTTGACCTGACGCTGATTGACCGATTCCTGCAACACGTCGGCTCGTTCCCTATTCCGACGTTGGTGAGCATCATGCCACTGACCAGCGCGCGGCAGGCAGAGTTTTTGCATCATGAAGTGCCGGGCATCATCATTCCCGAATCGTTCCGCCGACGCATGCACCAGGCTGCTGACCCGAAACAGGAAGGGTTGAGCATCGCGCAGGAATTGACCAGCGCGCTGCGCGGACAAGTTGCCGGGATTCACATCATGGCTCAAGTTGACCCTGTCGTAACAGTAGGCGAAATCCTAAAAGTCACGCCACGCGATGAAGCGTGAATGAGGCTTCTGATAGCGTGACGGCCAATGACCGACGTAGGCCCTTTTGACCGGCCTATTCCGATGCAGTGACCTTCATTCTGATTTAAGCAAGCAGCAACTTGGCGATCGTCTGAAGCTGCATGTTCGACGTGCCTTCATAAATCTTGCCGATCTTGGCATCGCGATAGTATTTCTCCACCGGATAATCTTTGGTGTAGCCATAGCCGCCGTAAATCTCAATGGCCAGCGATGCAACGCGCTCGGCGACGACCGAGGTGAAGTACTTGGTCATGGCAGCTTCTTTGACAAAATTGACGCCAGCATCCTTGAGCCGGGCGACGTTGTACGTCATCAGCCGGGCTGCCTCGATCTCTGTAGCCATCTCAGCCAGTTGAAACTGCACAGCCTGGAACTCCGAAATTGGCTGGCCAAATTGCCGGCGCTCTTTGGAGTAGGCCAACGCGCATTCAAACGCTCCCTGCGCCAAACCAACCATCTGCGCGCCAATTCCGATGCGTCCTTCATTCAGCGTTTCGATGGCGACCTTGTAGCCTTTGCCGACTTCGCCGAGCACGTTCTCTTTGGGCACGCGGCAATCTTCGAGGATCAATTCGCATGTGCTGGAAGCGCGGATGCCCAGCTTGTTCTCTTTCTTCCCAATTGAAAAACCTGGCGTGTCGCGTTCCACCAAAAAGGCTGTAATGCCCTTGTAGCCGAGCTTCGCGTCAATGGTAGCGAAGATGATGAACAAGCCAGCTTCCTGGGCATTGGTGATCCAGAGCTTGCGCCCGTTGAGCAAGAAGTGATCGCCCTGGTCGTCTGCCTTGGTCTGCAGGGCGAAAGCGTCGCTGCCAGAACCGGCCTCAGACAACGCATACGCGCCGACGGTGTCGTGACTCAGTCTGGTTAAATATCGCTGCTTCTGTTGCTCTGTTCCCCACCGACCGATGGCATTAGCCACCAGTGTGTTTTGAACATCCACAATCACGCCGGCGGAAGGATCAACCCGTGAAAGTTCTTCGACGGCCAGACAGGCCATGAAAAAGCTGCCGCCCGCGCCACCGTACTCCGAGGGAATATGAATGCCCATCAATCCGAGATCAAAAAATTGTTGGATCAGTCCCTTATCAAACACGCCGTCATGATCCATTTTTTCCACCAGTGGGCGAATCTGCTCTTCAGCAAATTGGCGGACGGTTTGTCGAAAAAGCTGTTCGTCTTCGGAAAGTCTGGTCAAGGGCACGCCCGCGACGAGTTCTTGCGCTGTCGCTTGTTGACTCATAGCCACCTCCATATCTTGATAAAATGAGCCGGGAGATAGTACCTACAATGAACCAGCCCGGTCAACACAGAGGTTGTCGGAGCTGAACCGGTTATGTTATAGTCCTGGCCTGATTGAGAACCAAAACTTTTCAATTGAGGCAATGCTATCTTGAGCATATTGGTTGATCAGAACACCCGCTTGTTGGTGCAGGGTATCACTGGGAAAGAAGGGACCTTTCACACACAACAAATGAAAGCCTACGGCACGAATGTCGTGGCTGGCGTCACGCCCGGTCGCGGCGGCACGACCCACGAAGGCATTCCCGTGTTCAACACGGTTGATCAAGCCGTTCGCCAGACCGGCGCCAATGTCAGCGTGATTTACGTTCCGGCGGCATTCGCTGCCGACGCGATCATGGAAGCGGCCGATGCCGGATTGCCGCTCGTGGTGTGTATTACCGAAGGCATTCCGGTGCTCGACATGATCAAGGTCGTCACGTTTCTCAAAGGCCGTCCGACGCGCCTGATCGGGCCTAATTGTCCTGGCATTATCTCGCCCGGCAAATGCAAGGTCGGCATCATGCCCGGACAAATTCATCAGGAAGGGTGCATCGGCGTCGTCTCACGCAGCGGCACGTTGACCTATGAAGCCGTCTGGCAACTGACCGAACTTGGCTTGGGACAATCCACCTGCATCGGCATCGGCGGTGATCCCATCCATGGGACCAACTTCATTGATGCGTTGACCCTGTTTGAACAGGATGATCAAACGGAAGCCATTGTGATGATCGGCGAGATCGGCGGCACAGCCGAAGAAGAAGCCGCGCAAGTGGTCAAAGAACGAATCACCAAGCCTGTGTTCGGATTCATCGCCGGTCGAACTGCGCCGCCCGGACGACGCATGGGACACGCTGGCGCCATCATTGCTGGCGGCAAAGGCACAGCGCAAGAAAAGATCGCCGCCATGCAGGCCGCCGGCATTCACGTGATTGAGAATCCTGCCGACATCGGTCAAACCGTCGCCCGCACCTTGGGCAAGTAACCCAGACCGGCCATGACGCAACAGCACAGGCTACACCCAGCCATCGGCGCGAATCTCTGCTCGCCGACGATTCATTCATTCTGAGAGGATACGAGAACCATGACGGAACAAACGCTGGCCATCATCAAGCCCGACGCTGTCGCGGCTCATCATATCGGCGAGATCATTCACCGGATCGAAGCCGAGCAATTCACCATCCGCGCCATGAAGATGGTCCATCTGAGCAAAAGGCAGGCCGAAGGTTTCTATGCTGTGCATCGCCACCGGCCATTCTTTGACAGCCTGACGACGTTCATGTCCAGCGGCCCATGCGTGGTGCTCTTGCTGGAGCGCGAATCGGCCATTGCCCACTGGCGACAGACGATGGGCGCGACCGATCCAGCTCAGGCTGAAGAGGGCACGCTGCGCAAACGTTTCGGCTCATCCATCGAGCGCAACGCGACACACGGGTCAGACGCGCCGGATACGGCCGCATTCGAAATTGCTTACTTCTTCAACGGTCTGGAACGTCACTCATGATCGTATGGACATTGGCGTGACAACGCTTGGCAAGACGCTCATGCTGATCGGCCTCGCGCTGGTCATGATCGGCGGACTTGTCTGGTTGATCGGGCGATTCCCTACACTGGGACTTGGACGCTTGCCCGGCGATATTCTCATCAAGCGAGAGAATTTCACGTTCTATTTTCCGCTGGGCACGAGTATCCTGATCAGTGTGATTATCTCGCTCGTCTGGTGGCTCATTTCATGGGCGCGGCGCTGAAGGATTTCACACCACCGCCCAATCTCAGACAGGACGCTCTCCGCAAAGCACGCTGCGAAAGCTTATACCAATAGTCCGCAGAAAGGTCACGTGTGAGAAGCCAAATGCAGAACAGGAGCAGAACCCTCCCAATAGAGCGATTTTCAATTGCATTTAGCCTGAGGGCCTTGAATCCCACAGGCTGATGCACGTTGGAAGCGTGCGCTCCCAAGATCAACTCATTCACAAACCGCGCTCATCTGTGCGCCGATCCATGCGACCGTAGTGCGATGCTACATACTCATCCAGAAGCTTGATGAAGTCGGTCACAATCGTTGACCCCTTGAGCGTGGTCAGCAACCGACCATCGGCGTAGACTGGGGCTTTGGGTTCCTCGCCCGTTCCCGGTAGTGAAATGCCGATGTTGGCATGTTTGGATTCACCGGGGCCGTTCACGACGCAGCCCATCACTGCGACTTTCAATTCTTCGACGCCGCGATACTGCTCGCGCCAACGAGGCATCTGATCACGCAGATAGGCTTGAATCTGCTCGGCCATCTCCTGAAAGAACGTGCTGGTCGTGCGCCCGCAGCCAGGGCATGCCGAGACCTGCGGGGCAAAGCTGCGAAGACCGAGCGATTGCAAAATCTGCTGAGCAACCACGACTTCTTCAGTTCGATCGCCGCCTGGCGGCGGCGTCAGGCTCACACGAATGGTATCGCCGATGCCCTCTTGCAGCAACACGGCCAACGCCGCCGTGCTGGCCACGATCCCTTTTGTACCCATGCCAGCTTCGGTCAACCCCAGATGCAACGGATAATCGCACCGCGCGGCTAGATCACGATAAACCGCGATCAGGTCTTGAACCTGAGAAACTTTTGCGCTGAGGATGATGCGATCATGCGGCAGTCCGTAGTGCTCGGCGAGCGCAGCCGAGCGCAAGGCGCTTTCGACCATTGCCTCCATTGTCACCACGCGCGCATCTCTCGGCTCAGGGCGACGCGCGTTCTGCTCCATCAATTCGGTCAACAAGGCTTGATCGAGCGAGCCCCAATTGACGCCGATGCGCACCGGTTTCTCATGCTCAATGGCGATTTCAATAATGCGGCGGAAGTTTTCATCGTGCTTCTCTCGGACGCCGACGTTGCCCGGATTGATTCGATACTTGGCCAGCGCGCGGGCGCACTCGTTGAACTGGCTGAGTAGAATGTGGCCGTTGTAATGAAAGTCGCCGATGATCGGCACATGCACTCCTTGATCGCGCAAACGCGCAACGATCGCCGGAACGGCCGCAGCGGCTTCCTTCGTATTGACCGTCACCCGCACCAGCTCTGATCCGGCGCGCGCCAACGCCGCGACTTGCGCCACCGTTGCATTGACGTCAGCCGTGTCCGTGTTCGTCATGGATTGCACAACAATCGGATGACAACTGCCAATCATCACCCCACCGACGGCGACTGTCGTTGTTTGTCTGCGTTGAATGGCTCTCATGATAGATCGTTCATTTTACTCGCTGCCGCCAGACAAATCTACTCACATGCTAATTGTTCAAACAAGCGTCAATGCCTATAATGACCGCCGGCATGAGTGACACAGTCAGGGAGGCGGAGCGCCGATGAAATCAACCAGCATGGCCGTTTACTCGCTGCTGGCGCTGCTGGCGCTGGCGGCAACGGATGCGAACGGGCCGACACTTCAACAACGACATGCACAGATTCGCCGAGCCGTTGAGGCGGCAGAGTGGCATCAAGCCGAAAAAGCGTTGCTCGAACTGCGACGCGCCATGCCAGCGGCATTCACTGCGAACAATTATGACTACTTGCTCGGACGTGTGCGACACAAGCAAGGCAAGCTCGATGCAGCCCGCCAAGAGTATGCGAGCGTGGTCGAGCGAAAAGCACTGCTGAGCGACTACGCGCTGTGGCATCTGGCTGAGATTGCCCGTTCCAGTGGCCAACCGGAAGCTCACCGGCATTACCTGGAAACGCTCATCCGCTCGTATCCGACCAGCTTGCTGGCTGAGCCAAGCCGTTGGCGGCTGGCCGATAGTTTCCTTGCGAGCAAGGATTATGCAAAGGCGCTCGCCATCTACAACGAACTGGCGAAAGGGCAGGGCCCGCAGGCGCGAAAAGCGCAACTCAGAATCGGGCAGACCGAATTTGAAGCCGGACGACTCGCGGCGGCGCGCGCCGCGCTCAATGCCTTGTTGAGCAGCCGAACGCGGGACGACTATGCGCTGGCAGCCGTCCACTTGTTGGACGAGCTGGACAGCCGTGCTAACGCCACGCCGGATGTCACCACCCGTCTGCGACGCGCGCGGATTTACCAATTCAACCGCGACTATGATCAGGCACGCCGCCATTTTCTAGCGATTGTGAATGAAGCGCCGACGCATCCATCGGTCCCTGAAGTCCTCTACGAAATCGGACGCGGCTATTATCAACAGGAGCTTTTCGAGCAGGCCATCGAATGGTACGAGCGCGTCTACAAGCAATTTCCTAAAACCAAGTACGGCGAGCAAGGCTTCTATCAAGCCGGCCACGCGCACGCGCGCATGCAACGATGGTCGCAGGCTGTCGAACGTTATGAAGCCTATCTGGCCGCGTATCCCAAGGGCGAAACGGTGACGGGGGCGCACTTGAATGCTATTGACGCTTTGCGGTCTGCCGGCCAGGCGCAGGAAGCGCTTGCGTGGTGTCAGCGAACGATGGAGCGTTTTCCCGGCGAGCTGGCGGCCACCACAGCGTTGTTTTCGCAGGCGCGCATTCATCTGGCGCAACAGCAGTACGAAGCGGCGCTCGCCGATTTCGACGCGCTGCTCAAGCACAATCTGAATCGTCCAGGCCCGCGCGCGCCGAATCGCCCGGAAGTCACGTTCATGCGCGGCTATTGCCTAGAACAATTGGGACGCTACAGCGACGCGGTGGCCGTTTATCTGAGTCTGCCTGATGAACGAGATCACTACTACGGCCATCGAGCCACAGCGCGACTGCGTGAGCTAGCGCGGCATCCTCAAGCCGGCGCGTTGATGCGCGCGCGAGTGAAAATGTTGCGGCAACGTGTGCAATCGGAGCAAGCCGCCGGTCGCTACCAGCAAGCCTTTGACGCCGCGCTTGAGGCGTGGCGACTCTGTCGGGACGACGATGAGCAGAAGCACTGGATTGAGCAACTGCGGCAATTGGTCGTGCGCCTTCCCGATGCGCGTTCGTGGGTCAACCTGCAGGTCATGAACATGGCACGCCCGATACGCAGCGAGGCAATCACGGTGGAACGGTCGGCTCGCGCGCTGGCCAGCGAATTACTCTTCCTCGGCCTGCCTGATGAAGGCGCGCCCGAACTATCAGCCTCCTTTGGTCCCAACCGCGCGCAACTGAGCTCCTCACAGTTATACACGTTGGCCGTGTATCTGCTTCAGGGCGGCTATCCGGCCGAGGCGTTGGACATTGGCGAAATCTACTTGGCGCCGTTGATACAGCAACGTATTCAACCCCGCTTATTACCGGCGAGGCTGGCCCAGACGCTCTATCCGGTGGCCTACAAAGACCTGTTGCAGCGATATGCCAGTGAGCGCAAGCTCGACCCGCGATTCGTGCTGTCTGTTATCCGTCAAGAGAGCCGCTTTCGCGTGGAGGCGAAATCCATCGCGGCGGCGCGTGGGCTGCTGCAACTGATTCCTTCAACAGCGGAGCGACTGGCGCAGGAAGCCGGCAGGCGAAACTTTCAACTGGAACAACTCTATGAGCCGGAGATAGCCATCGAACTGGGCGTCCGGCATCTGGACGAGCTGCGACGCCAATTCTCCAACAACTGGCCGGCAGTGGCCGCCGCTTACAATGCAGGCGCCGAGAGCGTTCAGCGATGGCTCGCTCGCGCGCAGCATCCGGACCCCGACCGATTCGTCATAGAAATTGCTTTTCAGGAAACGAAGGATTACGTCTACCGCGTCATGAGCAACTACAACGCCTATCAACAGATTGTCTCAGAACGGTTGAAATAAGCGGTCGTTTGACTTCGCTTGCGCCACCTTCGTACAATCCCCGCCGTCGTGAAGAATCAACAACGTCACTATCACCTCATTGGAATTTGCGGCACAGCAATGGCTGGACTAGCCGGATTACTGAAGGCTCAAGGCCATCACGTGACCGGCTCGGATGAGAACGTCTATCCGCCGATGTCCACGCTGCTTGAACAACTCGGTGTGACCGTCTTGCAGGGCTATCGCCCGGAGCATCTGCAACCGCCTCCGGATGTCGTGGTCATCGGCAATGCGCTCTCGCGCGGCAATCCAGAGATCGAAGAAACGCTCAACGCAAAACTCTATTACACGTCCATGCCGCAGGTCATCAAGGAGCAATTCATTCGCGGGCGCCACTCCATTGTTGTTGCTGGCACACATGGCAAGACGACGACGACATCGCTGGTGACATGGCTGCTGGAAGCGGGCGGCTTGAGTCCAAGCTTTCTCATCGGCGGCGTCGCCGAAAACTTCGGCAGCAGCTTTCGCCTCACTGATAGCCCCTACTTCGTCATCGAAGGCGATGAATACGATACGGCCTATTTTGACAAAGGACCGAAATTCATGCACTACTTGCCGGACACCGCAATTCTCAATTGCATTGAATTCGATCACGCTGACATCTATGACAATTTGGAAGCTGTCAAGCTGGCATTTCGTCGGTTCGTCAATCTGATTCCTGGCAACGGCGCGCTCATTGCCGACTTCGATTCGCCGCATGTGCGCGATGTGTCAACCATCGCGCGCTGTTCGCTGCACACGTTCGGACTCGGCGATCAGGCCGAGTGGCGGGCGACCGACATCAGCGCATCGGCTGAGGGCATGCGCTTTCGTGTCGTTCGCAACGGTCAAGAGTGGGGCGAGGTGAGCACGCCGTTGATCGGTGAGATGAACGCGCGCAACGTACTGGCTGCCATTGCTGCGGCTACGCTGTTGGGTGTTGAACGTCGCATCATCGCCCAGGCGCTGCCTCAATTCAAAAGCGTCAAGCGACGGTTAGAAGTGCTGGGCGAAGTTGACGGCGTTACGGTGATTGACGATTTTGCTCACCATCCGACAGCCGTTCGTAGCACGCTTGAGGCGCTGCGCGACAAGTATCCCGGACGGCGGTTGATTGCTGTCTTCGAGCCGCGCTCACGAACGTCCCGATTGAAAATCTTTCAGCAGGAATTTGAGGAGGCGCTCTCAGGAGCCGACATGGCCGTGATCGCGCCATTGTACAATCCCGGCGTCGCGCCTCAAGACGACTGGCTCTCAGTTGACATGTTGGTCGAACAGCTCAACCGGCGCGGCACGCGGGCACACGCGCCGGGAAGCGTAGATGAGATTGTCGCGTATCTCACTGAGGAAACTCGTCGCGGTGATGTCGTGGCCATCATGTCGAATGGCGCTTTTGGTGGCATTCATCAAAAGCTAATGGCGGCGCTGGCCAACCGCTCGCGTCGCCGGCGCATTGTGTCAGACACATAACATGTGAGACCACACCAACGCACAGAAGGAGTGCTGCTGAGCTGAAGCAGCATATTTGTCAGAAGCATCGAGGACGCAACCTCAAGACAGCCCAAGCCGAACAATCCAAGCCAAACGAGATTTGCTCTAAGTAGGTGGACAAAAGTTCTGGGAATTTTGGGGGAGGGGACGTTTCGGAGTGCGGTGCCGTCTCACCGCTTTCCGGCCAAAGCTGCGACAGGTCGCAGCACTCCAAAAACGTCACGAACGTTTGTCACGTTACTTAGAGCGATTTCCAATTGCCTTTAGCCTGGAGGCCCCGCATCGTGCGGGCGAATGCACGCCGCAAGCGTGCGCTCCCAAGATAAACTCATTCGCAAATCGCTCTAGTCAGCCGAGCGCTTGCGAATGAAGGTCGGCATGTCGAGCGTTGAGGCCGAGCTGAGCGGGTCACTGCCGCCAATTCCACTCAGTGGCCCAAGGCCAGGCCGCAACCCCGCATGAGGTATTGGCTGCTGGACCTGTCGGATAGCTGACTTGTCGAACCCGGTAGCGATGACGGTCACTTTCATGCCGTTTCGCATCGAATCGTTGATGACCGCGCCAAACAGGATGTTGGCATCTTCATGGGCTGCCTCGCGCACGAGCGAAATAGCCTGATTGACCTCAAACAGCGTCAGGTCGGAGCCACCCGTCACATTGATGAGCACGCCACGCGCGCCTTCAATCGAGCCTTCTTCCAACAACGGACTGGAAATCGCGCGTTGCGTCGCTTCCAGTGCGCGATTATCGCCGGTGGCCTCTCCCATTCCCATGAGCGCCATGCCCATGCCGGCCATGATTGTTTTCACATCGGCAAAATCGAGGTTAATCAGGCCGGGCACTTTGATTAAATCTGAGATGCCCTGCACGGCTTGGCGTAATACGTCATCAACCAGCTTGAATGCGTTCAGCAGCGTCACCGTTTTATCCACCACGCTGAGCAATCGCTCGTTGGGAATGGTGATGAGCGTATCAACACATTCCTTGAGGTCTCTCAGTCCTTGTTCGGCTTGCTCCATGCGCTTGCGGCCTTCAAAGGCAAACGGCTTGGTCACCACGGCGACGGTCAACGCATTCAGCTCCGCGGCTAAGCTGGCGATGATGGGCGCTGCGCCTGTTCCCGTGCCGCCACCCAGGCCGGCTGTGATAAACACCATGTCAGCGCCTTCCAGGGCTTCCAGGATTTTCTCCGTGTCTTCCAACGCTGCATCCCGACCGATGTTGGGATTGGCTCCAGCTCCCAATCCCTTGGTCAGTTTCTCACCCATTTGCAGTTTGATTTGAGCTTGGGATAGTTTCAAAGCTTGGGCATCTGTATTGGCAACGATGAACTGAACCCCTTCGATGCGTTCATTGATCATGTGATTGACTGCGTTGCCACCTCCACCGCCGACGCCGATCACTTTAATGACTGCCCCTTCACGCTGACTCTCAACAAAATCTATATTGAGCTTGCCCAAGGCCGACGATTCAATTGTCATTTCTACCTCCCCAAAATGTCTGGTGCTATTATAACCACAAAGCCGGCAAAGAAAAGTGAGAAGACGTCAAGGGTCATCGTTCTCGAAAAATATTTTTTCGTCTGACAACCTGCTTTGACTTTCATGCTCACCATTCTGTCAGCCGGTGTAGTTATTGGTTGAACTTAAAACCAATGAGTAAACCAATGTTTGACGGCTGAGGCAGCGCGCGCCACCATCGGCGCATCCGCTGGCCAGGCCGTTTGATTATGCAGTGCGCCGCCACGCGCCGCGATGTGCAGCAGTCCAATGGCTGTGGCGCGCATTGGCGAATAGATTTCCTCAGTCATGCTGCTGACGTTCAGCGGCAATCCCATCCGCGCCGGATAGTCAAAAATTTGCTCGGCCAGCTCCGGCAAACCTGCCAGCAATGCGCCGCCGCCGGTGAAGACGACGCCGCTGCCTAGCTCTCGCTCCCAGCCAAACCGACGCAGCTCATCACGCACCCCGTGCAGGATTTCTTCGGCGCGCGCTTGCAGGATGTCACACAACACCTCGACGGAGAGGCTGCGCGACGGACGCTGATTGAAACTCGGCACGGGAATCGTGGCGCCGGCGTGGCCTGCGCTGATGTTGCTGAGCACGCAGCCAAACTCTCGCTTGATGCGTTCAGCCTCAGGAATCGGCGTGCGCACACCGATGGCAATATCGCTGGTGAAGTGCGCGCCGCCCAGTGGAAAGATGGCCGTGTGTTGCACAGCGCCGCGTTTATACACAGCCAGCGACGTTGTTTCGCTGCCGATATTGATGGCGACCGAGCCATATTCCCGCTCGTCGGCGGTGAGCACGGCTTCGGCCGCAGCAATCGGTTCTGAGACGACGCCGGCCACATAGAGCCCAGCTTTATTGACGGCGGTCACCACATTCTGCCGAATCGTCGCTGGACCCGTAATCAAGTGCACCAGCGCCTCTAATCGGCTGCCGAGCATGCCCAACGGATCAGTGATGCCATCTTGTCCGTCAATGAGATACTCCTGTGGTTGCATGTCAACAATTTCATGTCCGCCGGGCAATGTCACCAAACAAGCGGCATCAATCACGCGTTGAATATCTGCCGCTGTGATGCGGCGGTCGCGTCCGGCAATGGCAATCACGCCGCGATGATTCGATCCGCGCAGCAGCGTGCCAGACATGCTGACATAGACTGACTCGATGTCCAGCCCGGAGATGCGTTCGGCATCTTCGACCGCCCGGCGGATCGGTTCGACAGCGGCATCAGGATTGACCACAACGCCCTTGCGCAATCCACGCGCCGGCGCCTGGCCCAAACCCAGAATCTCCAGAGAACCGGTCGGGCCTATCTGACCGACCACAACCGTGACCTGACTTGTACCCAGATCAAGCCCAACAATATGCGTCGCCTTCGTCATAGTTACCTCGCTTGTCTCACGTGAGCATTTTCAGCAGCTCGACGGCTTGATAAGGAATCGGGTTGTGATTGTCCGACAATCATCCGCGATGGATCAGAAACATCAATGTGACTGGCTTTGAGTTTGCCATGATGGACATCATCCAGAATTCTCAGCGCCTGACTCAACCGACGGGCAAAATCCTGATGGCCAAGATGAATCGGCACCATCGGCGTTGCGTTCAACCGAATCACAACGTTGCGCACATCGTGAATATCCACTTCGCTGACCTCGTTCCAGTAGTTGCGTTTCATGCCACTCAAGGCCTGTTTTAGTTCCAGGTAGAGCCGCAGTCGGTTCAGATTGGCGAGCCGACTTGCCGTCGTGTTTGCGGCAGTCCATCCGAGCAACGGCGGGTGCGACTCCATCAGATGATATTCGCCGATGACGTGGCCATTTTTGTCCACGCAAACAAGCTGATCGCCCAGTTTCACAACAGCCACCGGCTGACGCTCGATCACCGTCACGCGGATTGTATCGGGCAGCAATCGCGCCACAATGACGTCCTCTACCAGCGGCTGCTGCTTCAACGTTTGGCGCAGCTCGTCTAAGTCAGCGCCATAGACGCTGGCGCCCATCTGCCGCCGGACAAGCGCCTCGATCTGATCGGCACGCACTCGTTGACCGGTCACGACACGCACATGCTTCAGCTCAAAGACGGAGCTGGTCACCACCGGCTTATAAGCTGCCACCACCAAAACCGCCATCGTGACCAGACCAACGAGTCGGCCCATCGAGCGCAGGCTCAGATGCAACTTCAGCGGACGACGGGCCATAACCCGCTCTTGCGGCCGCGCGCGCGGACGTTTGCGCCGCGCCGACTTCTGCACTACTTGTGCCGGTAGCTGAATCATCGTGACAGCTCCTCAGCTCCAAATGGTCACGCCTAGTTGCAAATCAATGCGCCGCAAACTCATCACGGCGTAGCGCACAGCTTCGATCAATTCCAACACATCAGCCGCGGTCGCCTGACCACGATTGACAATGTAATTGGCATGTTTTTCGGAGATCACTGCGCCGCCGCGCGACAATCCTTTCAGTTGCAACTCGTCAATCAATCGCCCGGCCGATTGCAACGGCGGATTTTTGAAGACGCCACCCAGACAACGCTCGGTCAGCGGACGATGATCCAGATGCGCTTTCCGATAGCGCGCAATCGTCCGTGTCATACGCGCTCGATCACCACGGACGAGCTGAAACGCCGCCGTTAACACCATCTGCTGATCGCCCAAAGCAGAGTGTCCGTGCTCGAAGCCAACTTCCTCCTGTCGCAGCGTATGCACGCCATCATTGCACAGCACGGTCACGCTGCGCGTCACCGCGCCGATTTCACAGCCGTAGGCGCTGACGTTGCGCTTGATTGCGCCGCCAACGCTGCCCGATAGCCCGCTTAATCCTTCCAGTCCGGATAATCCCAACTCGGCAGTGACCGACACCAATGCCGGCAAACTCAACCCTGCCGGAACCTGCACGACCGGACCTTCAATGCTGGGCGTCCCGTAGAATTGCCGGAGGCTAATGGCCACCCGTCGTTGCGGCTTGTCCATCGCTAACAGATTCGTGCCCATGCCCAGCGGCGACCATGCAATCTCTTCCTGATTGAGCCGCTGCACCAGTTGCAAAGCCGACCGCGCATTCTTCGGGAAGGCAATAGCGAGAATCGGGCCGCCAACACCAATGGTTGTCACATCCTTCATCCAACTATCCAGTGAACATGGAATGCCCAGATGTCGGCAAATCAACGCGACGGTCTCGGCCATCCGCTGAAACTCCATCTGTTCGCTTGACCACTCTGCTGCGTGCGCATTCACCGATTTGTCCGCTTTCGCTGTCTGCATCATGTTCCGCGTCTCTCCTTCAGATGCTCCATCAACTGTTCGCCTGCGCGATAGACATTGCCGGCTCCGAGCGTCAGCACCATATCGCCGGGCCTGACAACCGAGGCCAGCCGCTCAACAGCATGCTCCAGCTCGCCAACGTAATCTGCTTGCTTGTGACCAAACTGCTTGATGCGCTCGACCAGTGCCGCCGCGGTGACGCCTTCAATCGGGTCTTCGCTGGCCGGGTAAATGTCGGTCACTAGCAGCAGATCGGCATCATTGAACGCCACGGCGAATTCATCCATCAAATACTTCGTTCGCGTGTAACGATGCGGCTGAAATAACACCACCAGCCGATGCCCCGCCGACTTGGCTGCCGAGAGCGTCGCTTTGATCTCCGTTGGATGATGACCATAATCATCATAGAGCTGCACACCGGCAATCTGCCCCTTGAACTCAAACCGGCGCGCCACGCCACTGAACTGAGCTAACCCGGCAGCAATGCTGGGAAAATCAATCTCCAAATCCAATCCGACGGCCACCGCCGCCAGCGCGTTGTAGATATTATGGCCGCCAGGCACACGCAGGTGGATAGGACCAAGCGCCTGCCCACGATGTTTCACCACAAATTGCGAACTCAGTTGCGGCGATAACTCAACGTCGGTCGCTTCCACATCGGCCTGCGATGACAATCCATAGGTGATGATTCGTCGCTCAATGCGCGGAATGATCGCTTGCGCACCGGGATCATCCAGACACAGCACCACTAAGCCGTAAAACGGAACCTTATTGACGAATTGGACGAAGCAGTCACGAATCTCGTCCAGGTCACGATAAACATCCAGATGCTCGCGGTCAATGTTGGTCACCACCGCGAACGTGGGCGTCAATTTCAGAAACGATTTGTCGCTTTCATCGGCCTCGGCTACCAGATACTGGCCACTGCCCAACCGCGCTCCGCTGCCCAGCGCGTGCAATCGTCCTCCGACAATGATCGTTGGATCAAGGCCGGCATGCGCCAGCACGGTGCCAATCATGGAGGTCGTCGTTGTTTTGCCGTGCGCGCCAGCCACGGCGATGCTGTATTTCAACCGCATCAATTCAGCCAGCATCTCAGCGCGTGGGATCACCGGGATTTGATGGCGTCGCGCATACTGCACTTCCGGGTTGTCGGCCCGCACGGCTGTTGAGACAACGACTACATCCGCTCCGGCAACGTGCTCGGCGCGATGGCCCTCAAACACGCGCGCGCCTAATTGCTGCAAGCGATCGGTCACAGGCGAAAACTTCAGATCAGACCCCGACACTTTGTAACCTTGATTGAGCAACAACTCGGCTATGCCGCTCATGCCTGAGCCGCCGACGCCAACAAAATGAATATGTCGAATCTTGCCCAACATCGTTCAGTTCACCACCGCCGCCGGCGCAACAGAGTGCGCATCATTGCCGTCATCGCTTAATCCTGTGTCACCGTCAACAGCCGAGTGGCTCTCCGTGTCCGATTTGCTCACTTGCAGCCTCGATGCCGGGTTGGCCGACCGCTGCTGCATCAGCTCATAGCCGAGCGCGACGATCTTCTGCGCCGCGTCAGGACGCGCGAACCGCCGCATCGCCGCTGCCATGGCAGCCAATTGATGGCGGTCTTCAATGACCCGCGCAACTTCTGCCACCATGCGCTCTGGCGTCAGCTCAGATTGCAACACACAGCGCGCAGCGCCCTGTCGAGCCATCGCTTCGGCATTTTTGCGTTGATGATCGTTGGCCGCTGTTGGCAGTGGCACCAGCAGCGCCGGTTTCCCAAGGGCGGCCAATTCAGCCAGCGTGATCGCGCCGGCGCGACACACGACAAAGTGAGCGCGCGCCAACTCATCAGCCACTGGATGAATGAACGGACGCACGTGCACCCGCTCACGCTGCGCCAGTGACTCATAAGCGGCGCGCGCCAAAGCTAGATCACGCTCCCCCGTCTGGTGGGTCACGGTGAGCTGATCATAGTTGAGGAGGAGGACAGGGACCGCTGCCATAGCAGCCGTGTTTAGCGCATGGGCGCCCTGACTGCCGCCGACAATGAGCAAATGAAAAGGAGCGGTAGCCGCTTCAGCAATGGCCGGCGACGCGCTGGCTATTTGGAAAAATTCCGGGCGAACCGGATTGCCTGTGACCACGGCTTTGCCATGAAAGTACGGAGCGGCCTCGGCAAAACCTACAGCCGCGGCGCGCACCCAACGTGCCAGCACACGATTGGTGAAGCCCGGATAGGCATTCGGCTCGATAATCAATGTAGGAATTCGCTTGAGCGCAGCCATCAACATGATCGGCCCTGCTGCATAGCCACCCACGCCAATGACCAGATCAGGCCGGAATCGCCGCAACACGCCAAGGGACTGCATGAAACCGCGCGGCAACATCGCCAAGCTACGCAGCATTGGCCCAAGGCCGACGCGGTTCAAACCGCTCACTTCGATCAGCTCCAGCTCGAATCCTTCTTGCGGAATGACCCGCGTCTCCAGACCGCGCGCCGTGCCGACAAACAGCACCTTCACCTGCGGGTCGTGCCGTTGCCACTCGCGCGCCACGGCCACGCCCGGAAAGATATGACCGCCAGTTCCCCCGGCTGCAATCAACACTCTAGGCGACACGCGTTCCTCCTGACGCCTGCGCGATATTGAGCAAAATTCCTATCTGCGCCAATGTCAGCACCAACGACGAACCGCCATAGCTGACCAACGGCAGCGGCAGCCCTTTGACCGGAGCGAGTCCCAACGTCACGCTCATGTTAAACAGCGCTTGGCCAACCAGCGCCACGGTGATACAAACGCCCAACAACATCCCAAACGAATCAGGCGCGCGCAACGCCGCTCGTATGCCACGCCATAAGACGATCGTGTACGCGCCTACCAGCATGGTCAATCCAATCATCCCTAGCTCTTCGCCAATATGGGCGAAGACGAAATCCGTATGCGGTTCGGGTAAATAAAACAGCTTCTGTTTGCCCTGAGCCAATCCAGCACCCCACACGCCGCCGCTGCCGATGGCCGTCATGGACTGAATCGTTTGGAAGCCGCGCCCTTGTGGGTCACGCCACGGGTCGAGAAACACCAGCAGACGCTCCAACCGCCAACTGACACGAAAGAGCAAGTAGTAAAGCGCCGGCAACGCTGCCACGGCCAACCAGAGCAAATGGCGCCACGGCACGCCGGCCACAAACAAGGCCGTCACCAGGATGCACCCCAACGCCACCGCCATGCCCAAATCTGGCTCAATCACCACCAACCCGATCAACACAGCGGCCACTCCAGCGCAGGGAGCGACGGTTCTGCTGAACAGGACTGTGTCATGCGGCAGCCGCTTGCTCAGGTAATAGGCGACAAACACGATCAAGACGAGCTTGGCTGCCTCCGCCGGTTGAAACGAGAGCCACTTCCACCGATACCAACGATGAGCTTGATTCACCGACGGCGCAAACAATACACCCACCAGCAGGCCGATACAGATCAACAACAGCGAATACACGACCCAGGGCTTCTGGTAAATACGATAATTGATCCGCATCATCGCCATCATCGCCGCCACGCCCACCACCGCGTAAATGGCCTGCCGGATGAGAAAGTAGCGGTGATCGCCGAACTTCTCAGCCGCTATCACCGACGAGGCGCTATAGACCATAATCACGCCAAACGCCACCAGCAGCAGCGTCGTCGTAAACAGCCAGACATCGGCAACGGCCGGCAGTGATCTGTGGTGTGCGCTCGACATACGCATCTTGCTCCCCGCGCTCTATTCAATCCGCAAATCCAATCGCGACGAACTCGGTCCGAGCACCTTCAATCGTCGTACCTGTTCTTTGAAGACGTCGCCACGATGTTCGAAATTCTCAAACATATCGAAGCTGGCGCAGGCCGGCGCTAGCAAGACAACATCGCCCGGCTGAGCCAGTCGGTGCGCCTGCTCGACGGCTTCGGCCATCGAACCGACCAACGTCAACGGCGCTGTCCCGGCCAGCGCCGTTGCCATCTCGGGCGCGGCTTCTCCCAACAACAGCAGATGCTTGACACGCGCCTGGACCAACGGCCGCAGCGGCTCATACGAGCTGCCCTTGCTGCGACCGCCCATGATGACCACCAGCGGCTCAGTGAATGCCTCCAGCGCCTTCACAGCCGAATCCACATTCGTAGCTTTGGAATCGTTGTAATACATCACGCCGTCCACTTCGCCCACCCATTCCAGCCGATGCGGCACGCCGGGAAACTTCAGCACCGCCTGCCTGACCATCTCAACCGGCGCTCCCATCACCATACTGGCGGCCACCGCAGCCATCACGTTCTCGACGTTATGCCAGCCACGCAGCGGAATCTCCTTGACCTTCATCACCTCGTGCTGCTGCCCACCGAACCGGTAGACGAGACGCTCGTCCATGAGAAAGACCCCTTCATCCAATTCACGACGCCGACTGAACACAATCGGCTGCGCCTGTGTGTCATACATCATCTTCAAGACAATCGGATCATCGGCGTTCAACACGGCCCAATCGTCGCGCGTCTGGTTTAAGAAAATACGGCGCTTGGCGTTGATGTAGGCGCTCAGTGAGCCGTGCCGGTCCAGATGATCGGGCGAGATGTTGGTCATCACGGCTACGTGCGGACGCAACGTCTCAGCCGTCTCCAATTGAAAACTGCTCAACTCCACAACCAGTACACTCTCATCAGTGGCGCGATCAATGAGCGCGGTCAGCGGCAGGCCGATATTGCCACCCACCAAGGTGTCAAAGCCGGCCTGTGACAGGATCGCGCCGATCAAACTCGTCACCGTCGTTTTTCCATTCGATCCGGTCACGCCAACCATTCGCCCTTTCAAAAATCGCCATGCCCACTCGACTTCGCCAAGCAGCGGAATCCCGGCGTCCCGCGCGCGCCGGATTGGTTCAATTCCTGGCGGGACGCCGGGACTGAGCAAAATCATATCGGCGCTCAACAATGTCTCCATGCGATGTCCACCCAGCTCCAACTGTACTCCTAAGCGACGAAGAGCTTCTAACTGACTTGGCTCAAACGCGACCTCCGACTTTTGATCGGTCACCACTACGAGCGCGCCTCGACGGATGAGAAACTGAGCCAGCGCCTGGCCGCTCCGCCCAAGACCGACGACGACGATCCTCTTGCCCGTTACCTCGGTCACCGTAGTTTCAACGTCGAAAGACTCAGCAATGCAAACAAAATGGCCACGATCAGAAAGCGAAACACCACCTTCGTCTCCTTCCACCCCAGTAACTCAAAATGGTGATGTAACGGAGACATGCGAAATACACGATAACCGTGGCCGCGCCAGCGCTTGGTCACCTTAAACGTCACGACCTGAATCATCACCGACAACGCCTCAATCACAAATACACCGCCGATCATGAGCAACAACAGCTCCTGCTTAATCATCACGGCGATTAACCCAATTGTCCCGCCTAACGCCAGGCTCCCGACGTCGCCCATAAACACGTCGGCAGGCGGCGCATTGAACCAAAGAAATCCTAAACACGCGCCGGCCAACGCGCCGCAAAATACGGTCAGCTCGCCCACTTCAGCCATGTGCTCAATCAGCAAGTAACCAGCGAACGCATGATGGCTCGTCACATAGGTGAATGCTGTGAGCGCCGAAATGGTGATGAATGAGATGCCAACGGCCAACCCATCCAGCCCATCCGTCAGATTCACCGCATTGGACGCGCCAACTACCACAAACAACAAAAACAACAAGTAGACGACCTTCGGCAACTCTGGGCGAAACGTCTTAAAGAACGGCACGCTCAACACGGTTGAATACTCCAACCAGTAAATCAGCGTCGCGCCCAGCGCCAGACTGATCGCCACTTGAGCGATGATCTTCTGCCAGCCGGTCCAGCCCAGCGATTGCTTTTTGACGACCTTGGTGTAATCATCGGCAAAACCGACGGCGCCAAACAACAGCAGTGAAGCCATTGCCAACCAGACACGCGAGTTGGTCAAATCACCCCACAACAGCGTGGAGACCACAACCGCGAAGATCATCAACACGCCACCCATCGTCGGCGTGCCACGCTTGGCTTGATGTGACTCTGGCCCTTCGGACCGAATCTGCTGACCAATCTGCCAGCGACGCAACACCCCAACAAACCACGAGCCGACCAACAGCGTGATCACCACAGCAGTGGCCGAAGCCATCGCCGTGCGAAACGTGATGTAGCGGAAGACGTTCAGCGGATCGAGAACCGGGTACTGTTCACGAAAACTGAGATAAAGCCATTCGTAAAGCAAATATCTCAGCATGCCGCCTCATTCGGCTTCAGCACTCAACCGTTCCCATTCGGCGATCACCCGCTCCAGTTGAACAGCGCGCGATCCCTTGACAAGCACCAGATCGCCTTCACGCAACTTGTCAAACAACCAACGAGCCGCCGCTTCAGGCGTCTCGTAAAACACGGCCGCCTCATCGGGCATGGAGGCGTCGCGCGCGCCGTTGACGATCTCTGCGGCTAATCCGCGCACGCCCACAACAATGTCTATCCCCTGATGAGCCATCTGGCGGCCACATTCACGGTGCATCGCTGGCGCGCTCTCACCCAGTTCGAGCATTTCGCCAGCCACCACAATGCGTCGGTTAACACTATTGGTCGCGCACAGCAGCGCGACCATCTCATTCAACGCGCGTGGATTTGAATTGTACGCATCATTGATGACGGTAAACCCGCGAGGAAACCGTAGGACTTCGCCTCGCTTCGAAATAGGCGCAGCCTGCGCCAGCGCCGCGGCGATCTGCGCGAGTGGAACGCCAAAATAATCGGCCACCGTCGCCGCTGCCAATGCGTTATAGATGCTGTGTCGTCCCATCAAGGGCGACTCAATGGCCACTTGCCCGCGCGGCGTATCCAGCGTGAAGCGAACGCCATCCAGTCCACGCAGCTCGATCTCGCGCGCCATCACATCTGCGTCATGCTCAATCCCAAACGTGCGCGTGGCAATCAGTCGCCGAAAGCGCATCCGCGCCACACGCACATCATCAATGTTCAAGACGGCCAACCCGCCCTCTTTGACATTGTCCACCATCTCTGCCTTGGCCTCGGCAATCTCATCCACGCTGGAGAAAAATTCTAAATGAACCGCTGCTACCAACGTTACAACCCCAACATCCGGCTGAGCAATGGAACACAACTGCTGAATCTCCCCGCGGTGGTTCATGCCCATTTCCAGAACCAGATAGTCAACATCCGCCGGATGCCTGCCATGTGAAATCAGTTGAAGCACCGAAAGGGGCAGGCCGACCAGATTGTTAAAATTTCCGATGGTCTTGATCACGCGCGCGCCGCCGGCGGCCAGCATCAACGCGGTTAACTCTTTGGTCGCCGTCTTACCGGCGCTGCCGGTGATGCCGATTACCGGGCCGCCCCATGCCTGACGAACGGCTCGCGCTAGCCCCTGAAGCGCCGCCAACGTATCCTTCACGCGCAACAATGGCGCAGCACCCGCGCCAGCTTCAGGCGTCGGCGCTTCCTCAGAGACCACCGCCGCGCAAGCGCCACGCGCCAGCGCGTCGGCAACAAACGCGTGCCCATCATGTGTCGAGCCTCGCAACGCAAAGAACAACTGGCCCGGCTCAATCGTGCGCGAATCAATCGAAAAACCTTGCGGCTCGATGCCAGCCGAAACCGCATCAAGCTCAACGCTCGCCTCGATGATCTGGGCAATTTCGCTCAACTTCATAATCCTTCTCCGAGCTGCGCACCTGCACTAGCGCTCCGTCGCCGATGCCGGTTGCGTGCTACTCGTTCCAAGCCGTTGCCGGATCGCTTCCCTGGCTACTTCACGATCATCAAACGGAATCGTCTGATCCTTGATGAGCTGATATGTTTCATGCCCCTTGCCTGCGATCAATACCAAGTCCCCTGAACGAGCCTGCTCAATGGCGTGATAGATCGCTTGGCGCCGATCAACGATTTTGCTATAAGGCTTGCCAACGCGCTGCAATCCCACTTCGATGTCTCGAATGATGGCTTCAGGGTCTTCCGACCGCGGATTATCTGAGGTCACAATCACCATGTCAGACAATTGCGCCGCCACTTCACCCATTGGGGCGCGTTTGGTGAGATCGCGGTCGCCGCCGCAACCGAAGAGGGTGATGATTCGGTAGGGGGTAAGTACTCGCGCTGTCTCAAGTACGTTCTTCAACGCATCATGAGTGTGAGCGTAGTCGACGACGACCGCGAAGTCTTGTCCTTCATCCACAACTTCAAATCGGCCAGGAACCGGCCCGCATTGACGTATACCATCCACGATGACTTCCTCATCCAGATCCAGCAACAATCCCACGGTGATCGCGGCCAACACGTTATATACATGTGGTCGCCCGACCAGCGCCGATTTGATTGCCAACTGCCCAAGCGGTGTCCGAGCCTCAAACTCCAGGCCGGTCAATCCGCATTGGAAGGATGACGCCGATACATCAGCGTTTTCACTTAATCCATAGGTCAAGACTCGTTGAGAACGACTGGAGGCGAACTCGAATAGCCGCATGGCCCACGGATCGTCAGCGTTCAATGCCACACATCGGGGCGGCGCCCCGCCGACCCCTTCAAATAGCCGACGCTTGGCGGCAAAGTACCGCTCCATCGTCCCGTGATAATCCAAATGCTCCGGCGTCAGATTCGTAAACACCGCCACAGCAAACTCACTGCCATGCACACGCTTGAGCTCCAACGCATGAGAGGAGACCTCCATGACGGCATATCGAGCGCCGCGCAGACAGGCCTCGCGGAGGAATCGTTGAATGTCCGGCGCTTCCGGCGTCGTTCGATCAGCCGGGCGCTGTTCATCGCCCAGCCGATAATGGATCGTGCCCAGCATCGCTGAAGGGGCGCCGGTCGCTCTGAAAATCGAATCAATCAGATGCGTCGTTGTTGTTTTCCCGTTCGTGCCCGTCACGCCCACCAACTGCAATTGTCGTGATGGGTGGCCAAAGACTTCTGCGGCGGCGAAGGCCAAGGCCAGCCGAACATCATCCACATGCAACCATGAGCCGGAGAAATCGGCTGGGCAGGGTCGTTCCGATATGACGGCCACAGCGCCACGCTCCATGGCTTGCGCAATGTAGTCATGTCCATCAAAGCGCGCGCCACAGATGGCTGCAAACACACTGCCGGGGATGCACCGACGCGAGTCATGCGTCACGTCGGTCACCTGGACGTCGAGCTCTCCTGAAGCTTCCGCTCCAATGGCGTTGGCTAGTTCCCTCAGCGTCATGTCTGCTCTCCACGCGCGAGCATCATCAGGCAAACTCAACATGACAGATTTATCTCGGCACGACCATCATTGCGCAAACTCAACTTGACAGGTCTGTCCGATGGCTATTGGCGTGCCCGGCGCCGGCGTTTGATTGACGGCGCGCCCCGATCCAACAACAACTAAGCGAAGTCCTAAACGAGCGCACGTGTCGGCCACTGATCGTAGAGTGTGCCCATGGAAACTCGGCATCACGGGGGCAGCCTCGTGCCCTTGTGCGGGCTGCGCAGTTGCCAAGCCATTGCTCCAGCGCGTCAGTCCAACCTCCATCGTTGCTTCGCGCGAGTGCGCCTGCACGGGCTGTTGGAGCGGCTCATCGGACTGGCTCGTCGGCGTTGTCTCGGCGATGGCGCCTCCCGTTTCCTCCGAGGCAAAGGCTTGTCTCCATGCCGCAAATTCTACGTTGGGCTTGGCCGAGTCAGGCACCACGTTTAGATACTGTAAGGCCATCTCAGCAATTCGTTGGAACACCGGCGCCGCCACTTGACCGCCATGATACGCGCCACGTGGCCCGTCAATGACAACGATGACGGCGACCTGAGGATGATTGACCGGAGCGAACCCAGCAAACGAAGCAACATACCGATGCGTGGAATAACGTCCAGTCGCCGGATCAAATTGCTGCGCCGTGCCGGTCTTGCCGGCTGCTGAATAGCCATTGAGTCGCGCCCGTTTGCCCGTTCCGCGCAGGACAACTCCTTCCAACATCCTGGCCACCGTGCGCGCCACTTGTGGACTAATCACGCGCCGCGTGTGCGCCTCAGGCTCAGTGATCACGTCCCCTGCTCGCGAATGCACAGCGCGTACCAGACGAGGTTGCACCCATACGCCATCATTGGCCACCACCGCCACCGCAGCTAACATCTGCAACGGCGTCACGCCGATTTCTTGTCCAATTGAGATCGCGCCAATCGAAGGCGCGCTCCATTGCTGAACCGGACGAACCAGGCCAGCCGCTTCGCCCGATAGCTCGACCCCTGTGCGCTGACCAAAACCAAACTGGTGAATATATCGGCCCAGCCGCTGTTGACCGAGGCGAAGTCCTAGACGAATCGCGCCTACATTGCTGGAATTTTCCAGCGCCTCTTGCACACTCAACACGGAAAACGTCTTGTGATCGCGGATCACGTGTCCGGCCAACACCACCCGGCCACCAGAACAATCCAGCATGTCTTCAGAACCGACCAATCGCTCCTGCAACGCCGCCGCATAGGTGACGATCTTGAAGACCGACCCAGGCTCATAGAGGTCGCGCACTGCGCGGTTACGACGTTGTTGTTCTGATGAGCCAGCAAACTCATTTGGATCAAATCTCGGCATGCTCGCCATCGCGAGAATTTCGCCAGTTCTCGGCTGCATGACAATAGCGACGCCGCTCTGCGCGCTGGAGTGCCGCACAGCTTGTTCCAACGCCTGCTCGGTCTCTTGCTGAATCACGGCGTCAATCGTCAGTGTCACATCTTGACCTTTGTGAACGGGCGGCTGCGCCAACCCATAGGATCGCCCGCGCGCATCGCGTTGCACTAACACGTATCCTTCCTGACCGCGCAAGTGCTCATCATAGGCCAGCTCAACACCATCAAGCCCAACTTCATCAATCCCCACGTAACCCAGCACGTGCGCAGCCAACTGCCGATTCGGGTAGTACCGCTTGTTCTCACTCACAAAGTGAATGCCGGACAGACCTAAGGATTTGACAGCGGCCACCTCCTCGTCACTGAGCTTGCGCTTGATCCACACAAACTCGCGTTCGCTGGATAACTTCTGCAAAAGCTCTGATCGGTTCAGCCCCAAAACCCGCGCCAACTCAGTCGCCGCTTGTGCCACCGAAGCAAGCTCCGCCGGCACAGCAAACACGGACTGCACCTCCACGCTGCGGGCTAACTCACGACCGAGCCGATCATAGATCATGCCTCGCAATGGACTAATCCGAACGACCCGCTGACGCTGCCGCTCGGCGCGGGCTGCCAATGCCTCGTGCTGAACGATCTGCAGACAGATCAATCGCCCGATGATGAGCAGAATCCATCCCACCATGAAAATGACCACCAGCAGGCTGCGTTGCCGCAGCTTGGATTGTCCACCTCTGCTCTTCATCACACCCCCTCTGTTCTGCCGACGCCGCAGTCGCTATCGTTGCTCCGCCGTTGAGGCGTGCCCGACACGCTCCGCCGACGGATGCGACTCACTCCGGCTCCATCCCGTCGCGGGCAATAGCTCGGTCTGTGCGCTCGTTCGGCTCTCTGGCGCCAGCTCTGAAATCGTTCCTCGACCACCAACGGAATCAACCCACCGCGGCCGTTTCAATGGTGCGGACACCACCGGCTTACTCTCGGCGCCGGCTCGGACCGTCCTAGACTGCTTTGAACGCCGATGCGCGTTCTGCATTCGGGTCAACTCATCTACTGCCTTGATCGGCGCCCCTTGCGAACCACTGGACATCGCCGGCGAGCGCTGTGGAAAACCTCCATCAGCACCGGCCACGATAATCTGAGAGGCACTGGGCCGAACCAGACCCAAGCGTCGCGCTAACGGCTCCAGCACATGAGGAGAACGATAGTAAGCTCTCTCCTGCTCGAGTCGCTGCCGCTCCCGTTGCAACTGCTGGCGCAACCGCATCAACTGTTGAACACGATACTGGTCTTGCACCGTCTCAGCGCGTAGCGCGACGGCATAGATCAATCCGCCCACCAGCAGCGCACTGACAACAACCATCGGTAAAATACGGCCTGTGTGCAGCGTGGTCAGGTGGCGAGCACGCGGCGTATTTTCGATTCTCGGCATGTAGTAGTTGTTTTTCATGGTCAGCTTTGCCAGGATGAAGAGCAAGCTAATGCTCTGCTCCGCTCAACTTGCAACAGGCGCGCAACTTGGCGCTGCGCGCGCGTGGATTCAGGCTGATTTCCGCTGCTGACGGAACGACTGGCTTGCGCGTCAGAATCTGAACGCGACGCCCAGCGCCACAGCCGGGGCACTGAGCTCCACTCAGCGCAATCGGCGGTCGGCATTGACATTGCCCAGCATGAAACCGCAATGACTGCTTGATGATTCGATCCTCTAAAGAATGGAATGTAATGGCCACAAAGCGCCCACCTGGTTTGAGCTGTCGGATAGCCGTTGCCACAAACGTATCCAACCCACTGAGCTCATCATTGACGGCTATGCGCAATGCTTGGAATGTCCTGGTCGCAGGATGAATCCGCCAACGCCCTCGTCCCCCACTCGCCTTCAATATAATAGAGGCAAGCTGCGTGGTGGTTTCAATGCGGCCGTGTTGCCGTTGCCTGACAATAGCACGAGCTAGACGACGAGCCAAC
This sequence comes from Blastocatellia bacterium, assembly GCA_025054955.1. Taxonomy (NCBI): domain Bacteria; kingdom Pseudomonadati; phylum Acidobacteriota; class Blastocatellia; species Blastocatellia bacterium. The sequence goes on from JANWZE010000030.1 coordinate 92,598, forward strand.
GGGTCTTCCCCGTACTGAAAGATCAAGTTGGCCAACTCGACTTCAGAAAGCGAGTTGACCAAGTCGGCGGCTGTCAGTTGCTGCCGCCGGTCCATTCGCATATCCAGCGGTCCCTCCTGCTGAAAGCTGAATCCACGACTCGCATCATCCAGTTGGTGCGAAGAAATGCCCAGGTCAACCAAAATGCCATCCGCAGGAGGAATCATCCCAGCCTCAGACAAAGCGGCCAGCTCCTTAAAATTCGCGTGAATCGCAGAAAATCGTGAACCAAATTGACTGAGTCGCTCAACGGCCATCCGCAGCGCTGATTCGTCTCGGTCCAAACCAATCACCCGGCAATGGGGCGAAGCGACCAACATAGCCCACGAATGACCACCAACGCCCACTGTCCCATCAATAAAGACACCGCCTCGCTCGGGCTGCAAGAAATTGATGACCTCCCGAACAAGCACGGGCTGGTGTCGGGAGCTGGCACTCATATCCGGGTCTGCACTATATGCCAAATTTTGCAATTGCCGCTGCATCTTCCGATATGTAAGGCTTTTCCTCCAACCGCCTCTCAAAAATTTCTGTATTCCAAACATCCAGGTGATGGAGGTAACCAAGGACCGAAACCTCGCCCGCCAACTGGGCTTTCTCTCGTAACAGAGGATGAATCAAAATACGGCCTTGAGGGTCCATCGAAGCCTGCTGGCCGTAATAACTCGTTCTATCCATGAACTTTAACTTGGCCGGGTCCATAATCGGCGGCTCTGCCAACCGAGCCTCAATCTTTTCCCACTCCGGCAACGGATAAATCAACGCCGACTCGCCTGTGATGCTGGTCACAAAGAACTCTGTGCCGTACTTTTCCTGAATGATGTTACGAAACGCAGCAGGAATTTTGAGACGGCCTTTATCGTCAATACTGGCTTTATAATGGCCACGTAACATGCAGATTTCTATCTCCTTTCCTACTGCAACCTAATGTATAACTTTAGACCCGCTCTGTCTCTTTACCACACCACCCTGTACCCAACCACTTTTGACCACTTTTGGCCACTGCTGTATGGTACGCCAGTTGAACGTTTTCTGTCAAGTGAAAAATTTTTCCAGCCCAAATCAAAAATTGCTAATTATTAGTGGGTTAGGCCAATATATTAAGGTTAAACTTTAACCAATGCTCACAATTATTCAAAAATGGGGCTGTTGGCTGTTGCCTGAGTGCCAATTGTTGTATTGAGGGGAACGAATCGGTATACTTGTGGACCACAACTATCCAACTGAGGTCCAACGCCAAAGGAAGGTCATGACTTATCTACTGATTTTCGGATTCATCGCCGCGTTGGCCAATATCGCTGGTGGGTATTGGCTTACGTCACGGCGACGCATAAGCGCGGCGTTTCTGGCCAGCATCGTAGCTCTGGGGTCAGGATTCATGCTGGCGGCTGTATTTTTGGAGATCATCCCGGCGGCCGTTGATCTCTGGCCGCAGATGCCCCAGGTTCCCATGGCTTTAATCCTCTTGGGATATCTATTACTACAGCTTTTTGAGCATACTGTGGTTCCCCACTTCCATCTTGGAGAAGAAACCCACACCGACGCCATTCTGTCAAAGAACGCGATGATTGCAGCTCTTAGTGGGCTGGCTATGCACACATTTTTCGATGGCGTCTCGATTGCGGCTGGACTGTTGGTTGAGTTTCGATTGGGGCTGCTGATCTTTCTTGCCGTAGTAGCGCACAAGATTCCCGACGGTGTGACTGTTGCCTCCATTGTATTGGCGTCAGGGCAATCGCGACGGCTGGCGCAACAGGCCACGTTGTTTGTGGCGGGCAGCACACTGGCCGGCGTGGTGGCTGTGGGTTTGCTGGAAAGCTCAGTCAGGTATGCTTTGCCTATTTCGGCTGGCGTTACACTCTACGTAGCGGCTTCTGACTTGATTCCAGAAGTCAACAAAGAGGGCCGCTTTACTTCGTTCATCGTGTTTGCTGGTGTGGCATTGTTTTACTTGACAGATCAACTGCTGGAGCAGATAGGATTATAAACGCGATGGAGTTGAACCAGGTGCTAAATACACTGCCCGATCAACCGGGGTGTTATCTGTACAAGAACGCCGATGGCGAGATTATCTACATCGGCAAGGCCAAGAGCCTGCGTCACCGGGTGCGTCAGTACTTTCAACAATCACGCACGCAGGACGTGAAAACGCTCGAACTCGTCGCGCAGATTGCCGACCTGGAATTCATCATCACAGACAATGAAATAGAAGCGCTGATCCTGGAAAGCAATTTGATTAAGCAATACAAACCGCGGTTCAACATTCTCCTGAAAGATGACAAGCACTACCCCCACTTAAAACTGACCATTCAGGAGCCATACCCTCGCGTGGTGAAGGTGCGGCGGATTGAGAAAGATGGCGCACTCTACTTCGGACCATACTTGCCGTCGTCGCTGGCCGACCGCATTGCTGAGCTGGTGAATCGGCAATTCCAGCTCCGTCCCTGTTCGGACGAGGTCTTCCAGATGTATCAACGGCGGCAGCGCCCCTGTTTGCAATACCAGATCAAGCGGTGCATGGCGCCGTGCGTCCGCGAATTATGCCGCGAAGAGACCTACCAAGAGGCGGTCCGCGATGTTAGGAAATTGCTAGAGGGAAAAAACCAAGACCTTGCCGACGAACTGAAAGCGCGTATGGAGAGGGCTGCTGAAGAGCTTCGCTTTGAAGCTGCCGCGCGCTATCGTGACCTGATCGGCGTGGTCGAGCAATTGAGCGTCGTGCAAAAGATGGCGCAAGCATCCGATTCCGACGTGGACACGTTCGGTTATTACCGTGAAGGACCCAGACTGGCGCTCTACGTGTTTACGATGCGCCAGGGACGGATCATCGGCAAGCGGGAATTTTTCTGGGAAGACGTCGCCGACGATTTTGATCCTCGTCATTTCCTTTCAACGGTGATCACGCAGTATTATGCCAATACCGAATTCGTACCGGCCCAAGTGCACCTTCCCGTCGAAGTCAGCGATGGCGCGCTCATTGAGCAGTGGCTGAGTCAAAAGCGAGGCCGACGTGTTTACCTGAAAGACCCGCAGCGTGGGCGTCAACGCGAGCTCGTTGAGCTGGCCAGCCAAAACGCCCGTCAGGCCTTTAACCAACGGTTCCGCGTGCAGCAGCCGGACCGGCGCAAATCTCTTGAAGAACTAGCCGAATACATAGGATTAGCCGCGCCGCCCCGGCGCATCGAGGCGTTTGACATCTCCAACATTCAAGGGACTGATTCTGTCGCTTCAATGGTGGTGTGTGACAACGGTCAGATGGTCAAACGCGAGTACCGCCGCTTCATCATCAAGACTGTGGAAGGAGCAAATGATTTTGCTTCGATGCGAGAAGTCATCCACCGCCGCTACAGTCGCCTGCTGAGGGAGAACAAAGAGCTGCCCGACTTAATTCTGGTTGATGGCGGCAAAGGGCAGCTTTCATCAGCCGCTGACGCCTTGGATGCGCTCGGTCTGGTCAACCAGCCGCTGGCGGCCATTGCCAAGCGCGAAGAGATCATCTACGTCCGCGGCCGCACTGATGAACCGATCGTGTTGGATCATCACTGTCCGGCATTACATCTGATCCAGATGATTCGTGATGAAGCCCACCGATTTGCCATCACCTATCACCGACTGCGTCGCAAGAAACGGCACATGACCTCGGAACTGCTGAGCATTCCCGGCATCGGCCAACGACGCACCATGCGATTGCTGCGCAACTTTGGCAGCGTTGAACGGATCAAGCGAGCCAGCGTGGCTGAACTGCGTCCGTTTGTCGGCGACCAACTGGCGCAGCGTATATGCCAACACTTTGCCGAGCGACAATCATGAACGAAACAATCATTCCGACCACCTGCGTGATGGATTGCCCGGACACCTGCGCGCTGGAAGTCGTTGTACGCGACGGCACGATTCATCGCATTAGAGGCTCGAAAGCACATCCCACAACGAACGGCTTCATTTGTGACAAAGTAGCCCGCTTTGCTCGTCGTGTTTACCATCAACGCCGGTTGCTGTATCCAATGCGACGAGTCGGTCCTAAGGGCACTGGCCAGTTCCAACGTATCGGCTGGGACGAAGCCATTGCCGAGATCACAACACGCTTGCGCGATATCATCCAGCGATGGGGCGGCGAGGCGATTTTGCCTTACCATTATGGCGGCTCGAACGGATTCCTCACCGAAGAGTTTCTGGATGACTACTACTTTGCCAAACTGGGCGCGTCGCGATTGGCCAAAACGCTCTGCGCCGGCCCGGCCACGGCCGTTGCTCAAGGGATGTACGGTAAGATGCCCGGCGTGGCATTTGAAGATTTTTCCGTGGCTCGTTTCATCCTGATTTGGGGCGCCAATCCCAAAGTATCGAACATTCATCTGATGCCACTGATCAAGCAGGCGAAGCAAAACGGCGCGTTTGTGGCCGTCATTGATCCGGTCAACAATTTCTCGGATCGAGAGATTGACCTGCATCTGCCGATTTTGCCAGGCACGGACTTGCCGGTCGCCCTAGCAATGATTCGGTTGTGGAAAGAAGCTGGCCGGCTCGATTACACATTTTTGCGTAATCACGCGGATGGCGTGGAGCCGCTGCTGCGCGCCGCTGATGCGTGGCCTCTGGAGCGAGCGGCGCGTGAAGCCGACGTGACGCCTGAAGCCATACAAACGCTGGCCGAGGTCTATGCTGCGTCCACGCCGGCTGTCATTCGCTGTGGCTGGGGCACAGAGCGCAATCGCAACGGCGGTCAGGCCATTGCTGCCATCTTGGCGATGCCGGCGTTGCTGGGCAAATTCGGCGTGCGTGGCGGCGGGTATACGTTGAGCAACAGCGGCGCGGCCCGATTGGACATCAGTCAAATCTTCGGCCCGCTCGATTGGCACACGCGTATCATCAACATGTCACAGTTAGGGCGCGTTCTCACCGGCGATTTGCAGCCGCCGATCAAGGCGCTGTTTGTCTACAACTGTAATCCGGCTGTGACGGTCCCTGATCAAAATCTCGTGTTGCGTGGCCTGGCGCGTGAAGACTTATTCACGGTCGTGTTCGAGCAGGTGATGACCGACACGGCTCTGTATGCTGACATCCTGCTGCCGGCCACGACTTTTCTCGAACATCATGACATCAAGCGAGCCTACGGCAACTATGTCGTCGGCGGCGTGCAACCCGCCATTGCGCCGCGCGGCCAAGCAAAATCCAATCTTGAAGTGTTTGCCCTGCTGGGCCGTGCGATGGGCTGGACCGATCAGCCGTTTCATCTGGATGCGCAAGCCTCTCTGCATCGCGTGGCAGCGGCGTTGTCGCTGCACGGCAAACCGGCGGAGGCCGCCACGCTCAGCTCAGGGCGACCGCATGATTTCGACTTTCCTGGACGCACGCCGATTCAATTTCAAACAGTTTTTCCGCTCACGCCGGACGGAAAAATCCATCTCACGCCGGCCTGTTTGGGAGATCATCCGTTTCATTATCAGCCGGTGCGCAACGAACGATTCCCGCTCGCCATGATCAGTCCGGCAACGTCCAAGATGATCACGAGCACGATGGGGGAGTATAACTACCCGACGCTCTGGCTCACGATGCACCCAACGGACGCGGCTGCCAGAGCCATTTCTGACGGTGATCAGCTTCGTGTGTTCAACGAACTCGGTGAAGTGATTTGTCGCGCGAGGGTAAGCGACAAAATCCGACCGGGCGTCGTTAGCATGCCGAAAGGCGCCTGGCGTCACAGTAGCGGTAATGGATTGACGGCGACGGCGCTGGCGCCAGCGCACGTCAACGAGGTTGGCGGCGGCGCCTGCTACAACGACGCACGCGTCCAAGTCGAAAAGTGGGCCGGCTGATGCTGTAGCCATGCCGTATTGGAAGCCGGCTACAACGACGCACGCGTCCAAGTCGAAAAGCGGGCCGACGCCGATGACCGACGGGCGTTGCCGAGTGGCGATTCCACGCCGGACGACGGGTCCAGTTTCAGCGAACCGAATTGAACGAGCCGCACATGCGGCAATGCCCTGTCATCCAGCGGCGTGAGGACATATAGGATCTTGTTTGGCCAATCCACAGCTTGAAGCACGCCGAGCGCCAATAGATCACTCTGTTCATCACTCAGTCCAATCAACCGATTTTCAAAGTCTGACAGCGGCATGATGAAAACGCGCGGCACTTCAAACTGCTCCGGCACGCTTGCAAGAGCATCGTCATGCCAATACCCGTCAGCGACCAGAAAGAGTCCATCGGCACATCGTTCGCCATAGATGATGCGAGTATCAAGCCTGGCAGAAGCCTTGCCCAGTTCGGTTACCGACAGCGGGACGCCGGACTGTATGAACATGTTCTGCACGCCGACTTGCGCGATGGCGATGGATTGAAGCCGCGCCCCCTGCAAATAGGCCTGAAAGCGCTGGCGACGAAATTGCTGTCGAACCTCGCGGGAGCGTGGGGAGGCTCTCGCCGAAACCGGAAGGCGAACAACCTGGCAGCGCCGTTGTCGCTCGATGGGACGCAGCAAATGTTCGACCTCTGATTGTCGCTGCAACGCGAGCACGACATCCGGCTTGAGCGCATCCATCAGATGGGCATGCAGCGTCCGCGCCGGACCGCCGAAAACCATCCCGCTGGTATTTATCACCAGCGCCGCAGCGCCACGTTCACGCGCCAGTTGCGCCAACCGATGCAGCCCGACGACAACAGGTAACAAGTGACCAGCAGGCGAGGTTGACCCGACAAACCTCATGGCATCGGGGCGCAGCGGCGTGGTCAGATTGGTTGACGGTTCAATGAGTTGCAACGCCAGCGTGGTTGGCGGACCAAGATCAGATTGGCCCACATCGCCATCAATCCAACCAATCCTAAGCCCTGCGTGCTGCCATGCTTGAATAACCACTTGCGTGAGCGTGCTCTTGCCCGTGTCCACTGCGCCGAGAATGGTCACACATCCCGGCTGCGCGCACAGCCCGTCAACTGCACGCTGCCAAGCCTCCGGCAGATCAATCTCAGCGTGATTCACATTCATGAATGATGTTCGCTTACCAACTGGCCGAAATCGTCACAGTGATTTGGTTCCGTCCGGCAATCCCGCCGACCTGACCTTGAATGTCAGTGACCCGGTAGGTGACCAAGTGATCACAGCAGCCTGCGGCATCTTGGGCTTTGGCCAGCGCATCATTGAGCGCCTTTTGGAAATCGCCCTGCTGATTGATGCCGACGAATACTCGCTGCTCAGTCGGCGCAGCCTGCGGCCACGAGCCCGCGCTCCCCACGAGCAACGAGGCGATGATCGCCACACCGATCACCGCACAGATTAAGCAAAATCCTAAACGTCTACCAAAATCTCTACCAATCATACCCCCTCCTCAGGCCATCGCTGCCTGTTCAATCGGTTTGTCCGCTCCAGCCCAGCGCATTCACCGAAACAGCCGCGCGCGTTCTAAACATCTGGTGTAATATCAGCACGCCGACGGCAGCCAGGACCACTCCCATCGCGTTGAACCAGGCGGGATGAAATTCGACCTGATCGAGATTCCCACTGGTGTAACCAGGAATATCCAGCTTGAGCACCCGTCCATAGATGATCGGCAGCGCGTTGTTCAACGCATGCCCGAACAGAGCCGGTATCAATGACCGCGTTTGCACTGTCCACCAGGCAAACAGAATGCCAAGCATGGTGGCACCGATAAATTGGAAGATATTGAAGTGAAACACACCAAACAAAATCGCCGAAACGATGATCGAGCGGGTCACCGAATACTGCTTCAAATAACCGCGCAGGATCAACCCGCGAAAGAGAAATTCCTCCGTCAACGGTGCAATGATCACAGCAACCAGCACGATGCCCCACACGCTGTTTTGCTCGCTGAGAGCCTTTTCCATAAACTTCTTGAGCCATTCAGGCATGGAAAAAACGGTCTGCAGCAGATTCCCAATTTCGGACACCACAATGCTCATGCCCATCACAGTCAGTGCAATCGGCAGAAACAAAGACCATGAGACCCGCTTGAGCGGAAAGACTTCACGGAACGGCGCGCCTGTCTTGCGCAAGCCCCATGCGATCAGGATGCCCATGACACTGACGTTCATCACAGCCAGCACCACCGGATGCATCTCCGGAAACCTAAAGATGAGACTGAGAATCGCCACAGGCACGGCTATCACCAGTTGTAACCCAATGTAGAGCAGAAGCAGCAGCAGTGATTGGGAGATATTCGGATAGCACTTGTTCGGTTCCATATCGCTCCTTTATGTCCAGTAATTCCGGTCGAGACTGCGGTATTGGATGGCTTCTGAGATGTGCTCCGGCCGGATGCGCTCGCATCCAGCCATATCGGCGATTGTCCGGCTCACCTTAAGGATACGGTCATAGGCTCGCGCTGACAAGCCCAATCGAGCAATGGCATGCTCCAGTATCTGCCGCGAGTCATCGTCAATCTGACAATACTGACGCAGCAGCCGTGATGGCATCTGTGAGTTGGCGTAAATGCCCTGGCCGGCGAATCGCTTCATTTGCACCTGCCGAGCCTGCACCACGCGCTGACGAATCACGTCGGATGTTTCGCCTTTGACGTTTGAAGAGAGCTCTTTGAATTTAACAGCAGGCACGTCAATATGAATGTCAATGCGATCCAGCAAGGGCCCGGAAATTTTTGCGACGTATCGCTCGATCTTGAGCGGCGAGCAGGTGCACTCCCTGACTGATGAACCCCAGTAGCCGCACGGACACGGATTCATCGCCGCAGCCAACATGAAACAAGATGGGAACGTCAACGACACAGCAGCCCGACTGATGGTGACCCGGCCATCTTCCATCGGTTGACGCAGCACTTCCAGCACGTTTCGATCAAATTCAGGCAGTTCATCCAGGAAGAGCACGCCGTTATGCGCTAAGCTGACTTCACCCGGTCGTGGCACAGCGCCGCCGCCGATCAAACCGGCGTCGCTGATGGTATGGTGAGGCGCGCGAAATGGGCGTGTGGTGACCAATCCCTTACGGTCGGTCAAGCCGGCGACGCTGTGAATCTTGGTGACGGTGATCGCTTCTTCAAACGAGAGCGGCGGCAAAATGGTAGGAATTCGCTTAGCCAGCATCGTTTTGCCGCTGCCCGGTGGACCGATCATCAGGATGTTGTGAGCGCCGGCGCAAGCAATTTCCAATGCCCGCTTGGCGTGTAACTGGCCTTTGACATCGCTAAAGTCCACGCTGTAGCGATTGATGTCGGCCAGCAGTTGGTCAACGTTGACGCGCAACGGCGGCGGTGGCTCGCTCGCTGTGATGATGTCAACAACCTGCTGCAACGTCGCTACAGGATAGATGGCCAGGCCAGTCACCACGGCCGCTTCAGAAGCGTTTTCTTCAGGTAGAATCATACGGCGCAGACCACGTTCCTGAGCAGCGACTGCCATCGGCAACGCCCCTTTGATCGGGCGGACCCGTCCATCGAGCGACAATTCCCCAACCAGGAGCGTATCCTCCAACCGCTGTTGATCGAATTCTCCGTTCGCGCCGAGGATACTCATGGCGATCGGCAGGTCGAAGCTGGACCCTTCTTTTTTCATGTCGGCAGGCGCCAGATTGACGGTCACGCGATGAATCGGAAAACAGTAGCCGCAGTTATTGATGGCTGCGCGAATTCGTTCGCGGCTCTCGCGCACCGCTGCGTCCGGCAAGCCGACCATGATGAAGACGGAACTTTGATCGCCAGCTTGCGGTGACAAGTCAACCTCAACATCAACCAGATAAGCATCTATGCCGTAGAGAGCGGCACTCAATGATTTGCATAGCATCGAACTCCTCCATTCGTTTCATCCGGCCATATACGCTCGTCATGATACTGCGCCGGCCTTCAGGACTATCAACGCGCCTTGGCGATAAGGTAACCATAGGGCGGCAGGTCCACTTGGCCACCTTGATATGAGCCGTTTCCGAATACTTTCTCGACGGCTGGTGGCGACATCGGCCAGCGCACCTGCTGCGCCGTTCCCTTCAGGTTAACGGCGACCAGCACATCGCCCTGCGCGTGCCGACGATAGAATGCCACGACGGCATCCTCGGCGCCGGCGCTCACCCATTCCATTTCTCCTTCAATCAGAGCAGGCGTGTCACGCCGCGCCCGCAGTAGTTCCCGGTAAAACGGTCGCATGGCGAAACGATCCTCGTGCCACTGAATCGGCGCTTTTTCAAAGAGCGGCAGCGGTTCATCGTGGCCGACCTCTTGACCGTTGTAGAGCAGTGGCACGCCCGGCAAGCACACGGTCAACACAGCCGCCGCCTTGGCGCCTTCAGGCCCAAACAATTTGATCGCCGGAGCGCGCCAGGCATTCTCATCGTGATTACAAGTAAACCGTAATCGCAAGCTGTTTCGCGGAAAATTCCATGCTTCATCACGCAACGCATCGTGAATGAGTCGCGCTGAGCCGTTTTTCTCAAAGATATTGACCAGCGCCTTATAGACATTCCAGGCATAGGTCAGATCAAATCCGTTCACATGCAGTTCAGGCTTTTCGCCCTCGGCCAGCATGAGCAACGGCTTGAGCTTGTTTAACTCTGAGCGCGCGGTCTGCCAAAAATCGAGCGGCACCAATTCGGCGACATCGCAGCGAAAGCCATCCACATCGGTTTCTCGCACCCAGTAGCGCATGATCTGGTTCATCGCTCGGCGCACATTGGGATTGTCATAGTTCAGGTCTGCCACGTCACTCCAATCCTCGACCGGCGAGACAACCCGTCCGCGCTCGTCCCGCGTGTACCATTCGGGATGCTGCTGCAACCACGGATGATCCCACGCGGTGTGATTGGCTACCATGTCAAGGATGATTCTTAACTCTAGGGCGTGAGCGGCCCGAACCAAATTCTTAAAGTCCTCGAACGTGCCGAACTCTGGATTGACTTTGTAGTAATCACTCACCGAATAAGGACTGCCTAATCGGCCTTTGCGTTTCTCTTTGCCGATGGGATGAATCGGCATCAGCCAGATGACGGTGACACCCAGCTCTTTCAGCTCCGGCAGTCGCGCTTGTAATCCGGCAAACGAGCCGTCCGCCGAGAAATTTCGCACATAGACTTCGTAGATGACAGCTCGCCTGACCCAATCGGGACTGTCTGGCGCTGGCAGCGCGGCCAATGGTCCGCGTTGCACCTCCTCAAACCGGTTGAACTGGCGCAGGCTGACTGTTCCGTTCAATCCGCCCGGCCCGCCCGTATCGGTCACGCGCACGACGAGCCAATTATCGCCCTGTCGCGTGTGGCCGGTGATATTGATCACGAACCGCATATTGGCGCCGGCGTGACTTCCGACAGCGCGACCATTGACCCAGACATCGGCATTGTCATCCACGCCGGAAAAGATCAGCGCCATCTCCGGCCGCCCGAGCGGCGGCAACTCGAACAGACACGCATACCAACCAGAGCCGTCATAATTCTGCAAATTGTAGTGATCCCAGAGGCCGAGTTGTGGAATGCGTCGCCAGCGACTTCGATCAAACGTTGGCATAAACCAACGGTCGGCGATGCCCTGATCATGAGGATCAACGGCAAAATACCACGGCCCGGTCAACTCTTGTTGATAGAGCGGCTCGCGAGACCGGCATGCGCCGAGCAACGCGGCGACAGTCATCGCCAGCAACCAGACGATCCATCGGGGCGCAGGTTGCTGCTTCATCGGCTCCTCTCATGTGGACAGGTGCTCAGCCACAATGGCTTGACGCGAGCGAGCACGACAGCAGCTTCCCCTGTGCCTGCCTCATGTGGACGGGCGCTCAGCCACAATGGCTTGACGGGCCACTCTGCCGGTTGAGGCTGCCTCTGAGCGGTGAAGCAAAAACGTATGAATAGGAAATTGCGATGACCCATATTGACTTGCTTTAGAGGTCGTCAAGGTGATTAAAACCACAACGTTGTTACTCAACCTGCGACGATTGAAATATGCTGAGTCGCCCGATGAAAGTCAAGCCGAAAGCGATGCTGGATCGAAGCAACCACCAAGCCTGCTTGAACAAGCTGAACGGGAGGTGATACAATCCCGCTTCGTTTGGAAGCTGATGAAGTCAGCATGAAGAGTCGGTGTGGAGGGCTAGTCTAATTGGTAAGGCACCGGATTCGAAATCCGGCGGGCTTCACGGCCCTTGGGAGTTCGAGTCTCCCGCCCTCCGCCATGACTGCATGCGCAATGAAGCAAAACGAACGGATGCGGTGAGGTGCGAGAGTGGACGATTCGGCACGGCTGGAAACCGTGTGTGGGGGAAACCTCACCGTGGGTTCGAATCCCACCCTCACCGCCAGCCTTTATCAGGCTTCGGGCCTCGTGCGACGGACGGGCTGTGAACCCCGCCAGGGCCGGAAGGCAGCAACGGTAGCAGTTGACGGACGGGTGCTGCGGGTCAACCCGAAGCCTGGCCAGAACCACCATGAGACGATAAACACCTTTTGAGTGCGGGAGTGAAATGGGCTATCAAGTCATTGCCAGAAAGTGGCGACCGCAAACCTTTGAGGATGTTGTCGGCCAGGAACCAATCACCCGCACTCTCTACAATGCGGTTGCCGATCAGCGATTGCACCATGCCTACATCTTTGCTGGACCACGAGGCGTCGGCAAAACAACGACTGCTCGGATATTAGCCCGCGCGCTCAATTGCGTCAACGGACCGACGCCCCATCCGTGCGGCCAGTGCGCCGCCTGTGTGGAGATCGCCCAGGGGCATTCGATTGACGTGCTGGAAATTGATGCGGCCACGCACACACAAGTTGACAACGTTCGCGAAGTGATCATCAACACGATCGCCACGACGCCGGCGCGAGACCGATACAAAATCTTCATCATTGATGAAGTGCATCAGCTCTCCAATCACGCATTCAACGCGTTGCTCAAAACGTTGGAAGAGCCGCCGCCGCACGTGCTCTTCATCATGGCGACGACCGAACGACACAAGGTTCCCGAAACGATCCTCTCCCGCTGCCAATTCTTTGAATTCCGGCTCATCCCTGAAAACAAAATCTACGAGCGGCTCCGCCTGATCGCCGAGCAAGAGCGCATCAGCATTAGCGAGACAGCCTTGCGCAGAATCGCTCGCGCTGGCGAAGGCAGCTTGCGCGACGCGCAATCGGCCTTTGACCAAGTGATCAGCTTTGCCGGCACGACGATTCACGATGACGATGTCGCCAGTGCATTAGGCCTCATTGGCCCAGAATGGCTCGCCCAGGCGGCCACAGCCATTGCCGATGGTGACAGTCCCAAGGTGTTGCAGGTGGTTCAATCGCTGGTTGAGCATGGTCATGATGTGCGTTACTTCTGTCGTGAGCTGATGGTGTGGTTTCGCCATCTGCTGGTACTGAACTCGGTCGGGTATGACAGCGAACTGCTGCCATTGAGCACTGCCGAGCTGAACGCGCTGCAGCCGCTCGCGCAACGCTTCTCACCAGCGGAACTGATCCGTGCCTTTCACCTGCTGACCGAGATTGAGCAAACGTTGAGATACACAACAGAGCCGCGATTTCAATTGGAAATCGGCTTGATCAAACTGGCGCAAGCAGGACGATTACGGTCGGTGGCCGAGCTGGTTGCTCGGTTGGAAGCTCTGGAGAAACGCGTGCGAAGCAGCGTCGGCGATGAGCGCGGCTCCGGTGGCAGTGATCGCCTTGCTTCAGCATCAGGCGTGGTGGCGCCGTCGCCAGCAGCGCCGGCCGGAGAGAAGCCGGAGCCCGCGACAGAGCGTTTGTTAAAGCCGAGACAATCGGAAGGAAGCAAACAGACGGCCACGGCTGTGGCGCCGGCGCTTCGGGCTGATGGCCTCCGAGCGCAGCTTCAAGCGGCGTTGAATGATCGCCGCAAGATGCTCCTGGCGGCCATGCTCGATGACGCTGCGAAGATCGAATTGGTAGGAGAGACACTGCGCGTGGTGTGTCGGGGAAGTGGCGGATTGCTGAAAGAGACATTGAGCCAGCGAGACCAGATTCGACTGATCGAAGCGACGGCCAGCGAGCTGGTCGGTCATCCCGTCAAGCTGCTGCTGGTGGTGGAAGATGAATCCCCTGCACCGACCCCACTGACGTCTTGGCGGCAAATGGCTGAGCAGGACCCAACCGTGCAAGCATTGATCAAAACATTCAAAGGGGAGCTGACCAATGTCAAGCCGAAAGCATAGAGCGCGGCAAGGGCAGTGGTGAGTTCGTTAATCGTGATCATGTTACAGCGGTTTTCAGACGGATGTTCAGGATCGGATGGGATGTTCAAGATCAAAGGCCCATCGGCACTGGGCAGCATGCCCGTCACGGATGAACACCCAAGCGAAATCCATTGTAGAGGACATCAACGCAGGTTGGAGGATAGCGCGTCGGCTGTTCTTTGACCGAGGAGGAGCAGATGAAATTTCCCGGTGGCATGAATATGAAAAAGTTGATGCAGGAAGCCCAACGCATCCAGGAAGACTTGCAGCGGGCGCTCGAAGAGATGCGGATTGAAGCGACAGCCGGCGGCGGCATGGTGACGGTAGTGATGTCGGGGCACAAACAGATTGTCTCACTGAAGATTGATCCGGAAGTGATGACCGATGCCGACATGCTACATGATTTGCTCATCGCGGCATTCAATGAGTGTAGTCGCAAGGTGGACGAAGCGGTGCAGCAACAGACGATGAAGAATTTGAATCTGCCTGGCCTTGGCGGTTTCTTCTCCTAGCGGGCCAGACAAGACCGGTGAGCGTTGCCGCTGTTGCCGCAATCAATGGAGAACCGCGCGTCGGCACGGCTCCCGGTGATTGAGCTTGTACTCAGGGATCAGAGAATAGGTCATGGTGGATTATGCCGAACCAATCCGTCGGTTGATTGACGAGCTGCGGCGATTGCCGGGCATCGGGCACAAGTCTGCACAGCGGATTGCGGCCTATCTGTTGCGCGTTCCGCCAGCGGATATTCGCCGATTGGTGGCCGCCATCGAGGCAGTTCGCGAGCAAATTGTGCTGTGTTCGAGTTGCCACAACTTCACCGATGTGGACCCATGTCGTTATTGCGCCAATGCGAACCGTGACCGTAGCGTGATTTGTGTTGTCGAGGAACCAACCAATCTCGTCACCATCGAGAAGACACGCCAATATCATGGGCTGTATCATGTGCTGCACGGCGCGCTGTCGCCGATTCGCGGTATTGGTCCAGACCAGTTGAAGATTCGCAGCCTGCTGGAGCGGCTGCGCGATGGGCAGGTCAAAGAGATCATCATTGCCACCAATCCAAACATGGAAGGCGAAGCGACGGCTCATTATTTGGCCCGCTTGTTAAAACCGTTAGGTCTGACCGTGACACGGATCGCTATGGGATTGCCGGTGGGCAGTGACTTAGAATTTGCCGATGAAGTCACGATGAACAAAGCGTTAGCTAATCGCCGCGAGATGTGACCAATTGCCATGATTGCCATGAAGACAACGTAGCAGGAGAGCACACGTATGGCGACTGATGTAGAAACAGCGCAACCGACTGAAGCACAACCGGAGCCAAAGCCGATGAAAGGCTATCAGACCAATTGCGACGAGAAAGATGCGAAAGGCAAACCTTGCTGGGGGCCATTGAAGATGTGGAATACAGCGCCCGATCAGATTCGGCAACGGATTCCCGCCGGCCATGTTGTCTACCGCTGTCAAGCATGCTGGCGTGTCTATCACGGCCCCGCGCACAATCACATGAGCCGTGGCGCTCAATCCCGTTAGAGCGGTCTGCGAATGAGTTTACTTCGGAAGCGCACGCTTACAACGTGCATGAACCCGCAAGACGGGGAGCCTCCAGGCGAAAGGCAATTGAAAATCGCTTTAATCAGCGTTGATGATCGCCCATGCGCTGTTCAGGATGTGGTCATCTGAATCCTGCCGGCAGCCGATTTTGTAACGCCTGTGGCGCGGGCTTGTCGGCGTCGCCATCGCTGGCCAAAGAGCTGAACGATGAAGAACAGGTCGTACTCGTGCTCCGGCCAAGCCTGATATTTGTCGTCTGCCGTTATCTGATTGCGCTGATGCTTATCGGAGCGGCCGGCGCAGCGTATTGGTTTGCCCAGCAATATCGTCCGGGCATTGTGCCGTGGTGGAGCTTGCTGATTGTCGGTGTGCTGTTGCTTCTGCCAGCGGTCTACCATCACATTTTGCGGCAGCGCGAGGTTTATACGCTGACCAACCGCAAAATCGAATTGACATACGGACTGATTGCCAAGCTGCGACGCAATATCCCACTGAGCAAAGTTCAGGATGTAACCGTCACGCAGACGGTCATGGAGCGGTTGCTCGGCATTGGCGACATCGTCATTGACAGTGCCGCGCAAGGGGGTAAAATTCCGTTGAGGAATATCCCGAGTCCGAGCCGATATGCTGACGTGATTTTGCACCAGGTTCAAGAATACCAACGATGAGCGCGAGACGAATTCAATTAGTCACTCCGCGGCGGTTGTTAGCTGCCGGTCTGTGCTGCTGGGTGTTGATGAAAGGCGGCGCGGTTTGCGCACAATCGCAAGGGTCTCGGATTATCGAAGTGCAGCCCGTCAGTATGACCGCTCGATTGTTGCCGGCGCGGCTGGGCCAGTGGCAGTTGAACGGTTCGGTGTTGCCGCTGAGCCATGCGGCGTTTGTGAGCAGTCATCCCGAACGCGGTCAATTGCTCGGCGAATACGGCTTGCGCGATGTAGCGATTGCCGACTACCAGCGGGCTGATGGTCGCTCGGTGCGTGTGGAGATTTTTCGCCTGATTCACTTTGTCGCTGCCTATGGCGCCTATTCACTCGAACGGAGTATTCAGGCTCAACCGATCAACATCGGCACTGAAGGAGCGGTAGAATCGAACCGGCTGAGCTTTTTCAAAGGCGAATACTATGTCTGCTTGACTGCGCGATCCGATGCGATTGACAGCGCGACGTTGATTGAGCTGGCGCGGCGCCTCGATGAGCGCATCGCGCCACGGCACTCGGAAATTCCTATTCTCATGCAGCACATCCCATCGGAGAGTCTCTTGCCGGGCACGCAACGCTTCATTGCCGGGCCGTTGGCGCTGAACCGATTGCTCGGACCGCAGGAGCCGTATGACCCGTTCATGCTGGCCAGCGAAGCCGTTGAAGCGGCATTGGCGGAGTATCAGGTGGGGGGTGTTCAATCACCGTTGCTGATTGTGGAGTATCACACACCGCAACTGGCGGCGGCGGCCTATCCGCAAGTGCAACGCGCCATCGAGGCCTTGCCGGAAGCTGAGCGCAGCCGTCGGCTGCTCAAACGCGAAGGCAATTACATCATCGTCGCGTTCAACGTCAACGACCGTCAGGCCATGCAAGCGATCGTGGACCAAGTTGACTATACGCCGACGATTCATTGGCTGAAAAAGAGTCCATTGGAAATGCTGCGCGAGTTGCAGCCTGATCCCGAACAAATATCGTTGATTGATACGTATCTGGCTGCTTTTGCTTTCATCGGGTTATCACTACTGGTGACGATTACCGGCGGTGTGCTCCTGGGGACTGCTATTTTCTTCTGGCGACGGTGGCGGCGGCGCAATTGGGAAGGATTCACCGACGCCGGCGGCATGATGCGCCTCAATTTGGATAATCTGTTGCCACCGATTGATGAGGACGCGGTTAAACGCTTGCCGGGAAAGTAGACCCGTTGTTCGCGTCGCCGATGCTTCGTCCCGGTGTTTTTTGGCTCGGCGCTTGATTGCTTT
The DNA here is from genome assembly GCA_025054955.1 of Blastocatellia bacterium. NCBI lineage: Bacteria > Pseudomonadati > Acidobacteriota > Blastocatellia > Blastocatellia bacterium. The sequence goes on from JANWZE010000030.1 coordinate 110,275, forward strand.
GGCAACTTGCTCAAATGCGAGTTGAGCCGGCGCTCAACCTCAATCGTCTTGTCCTTCGTTGATCCACATGAACCGGAGCCATGTGACGCTGGTGGCTTGCTTGGTTTATCGGTTCAGGCCTATGATTCCCGTTGGGAGAGATATTAACGTGAAACGATTTCTGATCATATTTGCCCTTGTGGTGGGGCTGCACGCAGTCGCGGTTGGTCAAGACCCGCGTCAGCCGCCACCAAGTCCCGGAGCGCCCAAGCCGGGCGGCCGTAGTGGCATTGATTTTGGCGGCAAAGTGCGCGACGAGCTGTTGCCGAATCCCTATCGTTTCAATGCTGCATTGAGCGTGGTCATGCAGGCCGTGCCCGAAGTCATCAAGCAACAGAAGCTCACGCTTGATCAGGAAAAAAGCCGGCCTCACGAGGGATTGTTCATCACCACGCCTTACGTTTTCACTCGTGGCAATGTTGTGAGCCGAGCTGAATTGGAGCGCGTGTCACAGTTGCCGGTCGCTGAGGCGCGGTCGTGGGCCAGCGGCCGGTATCGGCTGGAGATCCGCGTCAGTCCGGTTGAGGCGACCACCACGCAAGTGCTCGTGACGGCGGTGATCGAAGGACTGGCTCAGGACACGCTGTCGAGTAAATGGGTCCCCTGTGTCTCGTTGGGTGTGCTGGAGAATGATCTGCTCAAGGCACTGCGCAACTACATTGACTTGCAGTAACGAGTCAGCACCTTCCGCCGCAGCACCGAATCAGAGTAACGAGTGAAACAGGAAACACAATTCGAAGATTGTCCACTGCCGCCAACAGAGCTGCAGATCCGCGACAACACCCTATGAACGCAGTCTCAAGATGTACAGGCCGGTGTTAATATCGCTAATGAAGATCAACTCATTCTGCGCGTAGACGCCCCAAACGAGCGATTTGCCGCCCTGCGGCCCGCGCCCATCCGTTCGATCAGGCGGCACGAAAAATCCTATCTCGCGGGGCGTGGTCGGATCAGCAATATCCAGCACGCGCACGCCATCGGAGTACCACGAAACATAAGCCGTGCGTCCGATGACAAATGGATTGTGAATGGTATACCAGCCGCTATCCGGCGGAGGGCATCGGCGTGTGTTCGGTGTCGCAAACGAGCTGATCTGCTGAGGGCGAGTTGGATCGGAAATATCAAAGATGCGCAAGAAGCCCCAGGTCGCATTGGGATCGCCCCGGAGCGTGGCGCGTACTGCCTGACCGCTAGCCAGAGCAGCTTTGAGGCGGTTGCCATCCTCCAGTGAAATCATGGCGCTCGGAATGGTGATGCCCGTGCTATCGCCGCCCGGCGCAATTGGGCTACCAGGAACATTGTTCACGATAAGCGCCGCAATAGCTCCGGCCTGTTGCGCACGCAAAATCTTATCGCGGAACGTACACGTGCCGCGATCAATCAGCGCAATTCTTCCGCTTGGAGAACTGAGCAACATGTCACCATCGCAACCACGGCCCACATAAGCGAGCGCGCCACTCAATGGGTTCAGCCCGCAGAGTTGAGGGCCGAGGCTGCCTTCAGCTGCCGAAATTAAGCTAGCTAGCGGCAGCGGCTCAGTGATCTCTAGTTGGATGCCGCCGGGGCTGAAGTCTTCGTCGGCAGCCAGCAACAGGGCGCCGCCGTTGGCCGGCCATACTGAATGGGCATTGCCTTCTTCATTGGGCGCATAGAGAGTGCGTCCCAGATACCGCGGACTGGCTGGATCGGAAATATCCAACAAGATGAACCCGGCATCCCAGTAAGACAAATAAGCGATCCTGCCATCAGGACTCGGCGCTGCGCTGTGACAGAACACGTTGCCGCCTAGAGGCAATCCCAGCCCGGCTTGCACGCCCCAGTCGGCCACTTGTCTAGGACGGCGTGGATCGGTTGCTTCGACAATCCGGAAATCGCCACCCGCGCCGGCAGCCTCTGAACCTGGCACGGCCAACAACGCAAAGACACGGCCGCCGCGCTGAAACAGTGATAGCTCGTGCACGCCGCTGCTCATGGCGCCGGTACTCAAAAAGCCTAGTTGTTGCGCTCGTCGCGGATTGGTGACATCCCAGAATTGCACGCCACGCACGCCGCCGGCCCCCAACGGCTGCAAACCGGCAGCCAGCAGTGTCCCGCGAAAATCGGCTGTATTGACCTCAATCGCGACGACATCTTCATAGGAACTGCTCGAATTGGTGACGAGTGTAGCGATTAACTGCGGATTGGTCGGGTTGGACACATCCACGATTTTGACGCCAGCGCCTGCATCTCGTGTGCCCAGGTAGACGAACGAGCCGTGAACCCAGATGTCGGCCAGCATCACGCCACCGACGGCATGGTGACTGATCAGTTCCACTCCATGAGCCTGTTGAACGATGGCTGACCTCACACCTGCCAGCGGCATCAGCCATGACACGGCGCTCAGCATCAATGCAACACTGATAAGCAGCAAGCGTTGTTTCACGGTTGATGACTCCGGTTAACGCGTTCGTCGGCTGACGATGATGTTGTCAATGAACCAACCTTCAGCATCGTTGGTATTGGCATCAATCGTGTCAAAGTAAAACTGAATTTGAATCGTCTTGCCGGCGAATGCCGACAGATTGATCTCTTCGCGTTGGAACGATTCGCTGCCTAGAGCGCCGATGGTGTTGTTATTGATGAAAGCGACTTGCCAGACCTGGCCGGTCGCCGTCTCAATCACGCGCACGTAACCATTATCGCGAACCGTGGAGAAAACATCCTGCGCACGGAGGAAATGATCGAACGTGAGCACAATGGCGCTGTTGGGTGGAATCGTGGGCAAGTGGATCACAGGCGAGGTCAACGCACCGAAATTGCGTTGTCCGGTATTGTAAGTGCGCGTGTCTTGACGCCCGTAGTACCAGGCAGTTCCCCGTCGGAATGAGATATGCCAGAGCGCCGGCGCGCCGTTGCCGCTATCGCCAGTGACCGTCCATTCGCTTGCGCTCGATGAGACTGTGTCGGAGAAAATGATCTCGCGACCGGCTGGCAGCCGTGCCCATGGCGTGTCAAAAGCGTGAAAGACAACCGTATCATCCCCGTTATCCGCGCGAGCGGATACGCCCATGCCGCGCGCGGCAAACACGCTCCAGATGGCTGCTTGATGACGAGCGCCGTTGGCGACATCGGCAATCAAGATCGCATCACGGGCATCGAGCATGGAGGGATTGGACGGCGTGAATTTCAGGCCGTCGGTCATCAGTTGTTCGGCCACTTCCTTGCCCAGAGCTTCTCGCAAGTCCCACATGACGGTGGCCCAGATTTCACCGTCTTGATGCACCTGGGCGATGAACGTGCGCTCCAGCGCGAGGCCGCCGGTGATGGGTTGGCCAGCCAGCGTCAATCGAGTGAGCGGACCGCGCCGATTGCCAAAATCGCCGTAGGTAAGCGAATTGGCTGCATAGTTGACACTGCGAATTCCAATGTGATCGCGGCCCGTGCTGTATTCGCCGGTAACTGGATCATTGGTCAGAGTGTTGGCATAAGCATCGCTCCAGCCTTCACCCATGGCGCCACTTTGAAAGCTGGAGAGCGAGCTGGCATCGTAGGCATTGCCGACCATCCGCGTCGTCAAGCCATGCGTTGCTTCATGGTAGATGACGTCCGCATCAAGCGCCGAATCAGCCTGACGGAACGGCGGCGAGGTGAACAAGTAAAAGCCAGAGAAGCCGGGTCGGCCATCTTCCGCCGTGCCGAAAAAGGCATTGTTAACGCCTGTGTGCTGCGGCCAGATCATGATGGGATCGTTGCCCACGCCGCCACGCCCGAAGTTATCAGCTTGAAAATTGCCGGCAGCTTCATCAAAGCCGAGCTTGTACAGATAATCGTGATACAGGTTGAAGTGATAAAACACGTTGGTGGCAACAGCGTCCAGTTCGATCGAGGGGAATTTCTCAGCCAGGCCATCGCGCCAGCCGGTGAGCGAAGTGATCGCGCTGAAGTCCACAGCTCGTAAGTTGAAGTCGTTGGCGCCACGGCTGACGCCGACGAGCGCATCGGTCGCGCGGATACCATTATACGAGAGCTCAATCACGCCATCTGCGAGCAACGTGATCTGGAAGGTATTGGCATCGGCAGCGCCAAATTGTGGCACTCTGTTCCAGGTGATCACCAGACGGTCGGCATCACGTCGAACGAACAAGCCGCTGCCCTGAGGCAGCGCGCTCAGGTCCAGATCGTCCCACAGCGCAGCAATGCGCGGCGAGGCCATGATCATGTCGGCGAATGATTCCGTCGCATCAGAGTTGGCGCCAGTCCAGGTGATGTTCCCATTGGCGTTGATGAATACGGTGTTACGCACCGTGCCGAAAAACGGAAAGGAAAATCCTAAAGCCTGGCTGACCGAGCCATCGTCTCGGTCAGGCCGCAAACGCGACGTTATATCCGTTCCCAGGTTCGCGTCGAATCGCAATGGCTCGATGCGCACGTCATAACCGCCGGCGGCATTCGGCGTGAAGCGCAGCGTCGTCCTATCCAGATCAAATGCGTTCAATCCCTCTGTGGCATAGACGTTGGCGAACGGGAAGTGAAACCGCTGCTCGGCATTGAAGGCCAGCGGCAACGTCAGCGCGTTGTTGCCTTGTGTGCCTGTATTCGGCCAGGGTGACACCCATGAATTGGGCGAAGCAATCGGATCGCCGGCAAACGAGCGTAGCACTTGAGGTCCCCGATCAGGGTGAACGTCAAAGACCAGTCCGTCAGGTTCACTGAATTTTATCAGGTTGTGATGGAATAAGATTTCGCCTGTCTCAGCGTCAACTAATATGTCGTACCAAGCTAGCTCGTCCATCAAGTGGAGGCGCACTTTCCAAGCGAGGCGGGCGCGGTCGGCAGCCGGGAAAATGGTCAGCTTGGCTGTCGGTTCGCTGGTAAACGGACCCTGTTCAAACGTCGTGGCCTGCTCGACGCTGGTGGCGACAGCCGTGATCCGTGGTGTGAATGCCAGATGCGGCGCCATGTAATCGGCTGCGCGTTGCACCGCCTCCGTGGCCGACAGCCGCGGCGTCATCGAGGCAACTATGTCGGGGAAGTAATTGGCATTGACCGAAAGAATCTGCCCGTGCCGGTCTATGTTGACTTTGATGTCGCCTTGGAACACATCAAGCCCGTGATAGAACTGTTTGAAGACGACATGCCTGACACCGTTGTGTCTCGTGCGAAAATTTTTGGCAACGACCAGTTGGCTGATGTCACGCTCGGTCAGTCGCCAGAGTGTCCTGTGTGCCCGCAAATAATCGCGCGCAATGGTGAGCGCGTCAGCCTGACGCGGCGCCGTCAACCGCTCAGCTAGACTGAAGACATGACGTGGCACGCCGGTAAATGGATCGAAGCGGACTTCAAGCCCCTTGATCTGCGCTTGCAGGCGCTGCACCACAGCCAGTTGGGCCGGCGTCGGCGAGTGGCGCGTCCCCGTCACGGAACGACGTATATCGTAGGTGTCCTCCAATCGCAAGGATTCAACCGATTGCATCGGCTTTGTATCCGAAGTGATCGGCTTCTGTGCCGATGTAGTGAACGGCACACACAACGAAACCAGCAGGCTCATTGTAATCGCAATGTTCGCCAGTGAACGAATCTGAGAGCGACGAACCATAAACCGCCTCCTTCCTGCTAAGCTCCTTGCCTCGCAGCTCGGCCAGAGCAAGGCTATGAGCCTGCATTTATGCCATGAAACTGACAGGCAAGGCAAGCGAGTTCGCGGCGTTTCAGGTGATGGATTGGATTCGGCTCGCTGGTATGGGATAATTGTGCGTCATGAAGCACACGCCGAGTTTATTTGAAGCGTCGCCAACCGAGCCGCGCGCGCTGGAAGGTCAGCCGCTAGCTGATCGGCTCCGTCCACAAACGTTGGATGAGTGCGTTGGTCAGGAGCACTTGATTGGGCCGGGCAAGCCACTGCGCCGCATGGTTGAACGAGGCCAACTAGCCTCAATGATTCTGTGGGGCCCGCCCGGCAGCGGCAAGACGACACTGGCGCGTATCCTAGCGAACCAGACAAACGCGCACTTTGCGCCGTTCTCCGCTGTGTTGGGTTCAATCAAAGAAATTCGCCAGGTCATGCTGACGGCGCAGAAAGTTCGCCGGCAGGCAGGCCGTCGAACCATTCTATTTGTTGACGAAGTGCATCACCTGAACAAAGCTCAGCAGGATGCCTTTCTTCCGTTCGTCGAGCGTGGCGACGTAATCTTCATCGGCGCGACCACAGAAAATCCGTCGTTTGAAGTGATCGGAGCGTTGCTCTCGCGGACGACCGTCTTTGTGCTCAATGCGCTCACCGTTGACGAGATCGTGGTTATTTTGAAACGGGCGCTCAGCGATTTAGAGCGCGGGTTGGGAACGTTGTCCGTGCGCATTGATGAGGACGCGCTCAGCCTGATTGCCCGCTACGCTTCAGGCGATGCGCGCGTTGCCCTCAATCAGCTTGAACTGGCGGTGATGTGCGGTCGAAATGAACCGGATGGCACAGTGGTGATTGACGAGGCTGTTTTAAGAGAATGTTTGCAGCGTCCGATGCTCCTTTACGACAAGAGCGGCGAGGAACATTACAATTTGATCTCAGCGTTCATTAAGTCCATTCGTCAATCCGATGCCAATGCGGCTGTCTATTGGTTAGCCAGAATGATTGAAGCTGGAGAAGACCCGCTGTTCATTGCTCGTCGGCTAATCATTCATGCATCAGAAGACATCGGCCTGGCTGACCCGCAGGCGCTCGTGCAAGCCGTGGCTGCGTTCAATGCCGTGCAGATGGTTGGTTTGCCGGAAGCGCGCCTGGCGCTGACGCAGGCGACGGTGTATCTAGCCCGCGCGCCGAAATCGAATCTCGTGCTCCGCGCATACAGTGCTGCTCAGCAAGACGCTTTGGAAAACATCCGCGAGCCAGTGCCCTTGCATCTGCGCAATGCGCCGACCGAGCTGATGAAACGATTGGGATATGGCCGAGAGTACAAATATGCTCATGATTACACGCCGGACGATCCCGAAGGCCAGATGGAGTGCTTGCCGGAATCGCTCAAAGGCCGCCGCTATGTGGACGAGTGAAAGCCCGTCAAGCAAGCGGCAGCAATGCCGACGATCGTTCAGTGAAGCGAATACCTGCCGATGGCGCGTCTATTGACGCTGACTCATCCGGCTGAGCGTCGCCGATAGCGCCTTCACGCGACTGAGCGTGACGGGGACGACCGACCGCTCCATGATTCAGGATGTTGGCTTGCAACCATCGTCGAGCGATTCGATTGATCTATGAAATTCTACCTCATCTTCATCAATCCACAGCGACAGACGCTGCGCTCCGGCTGGCGTGTCGTGATCTTCTTTGCCCTCTTGATCCCGCTCTACACGTTGTTTAGCGCGCTCACGATGCTCATGGTGAGCGAAGCGGATCAACCCACTCGTGAGCAGTTCCTCATCAACGATCCGTTCACGGCCACTGTGCATAATCTGATGTTGATTCTGGCCGTGTTGATTGCCTCAGCTATCTGCCTTCATGCGTTCGACCATGCTCCGCTGCGCTCGATAGGTTACCACCTGCACATCGGGTGGTGGCGCGATTACGCTCTTGGCGCTGGCTTGGCAGTCCTCATGATGTCGGTGACGGTGGGCATCCAATGGAGCGCCGGCTGGATGTCGCTGCGATGGTCAGGTCTGTCTATGAACGACATCTTCTACAGCCTGACGGTGAGTCTGGTGTTTTTTAATCTGGCCGGTGCGTTTGAAGAACTCGTTTGTCGCGGTTATCCATTGCAAACGATGGTGCGCGACGGGCATCCGGTGTGGGGCGTGTTGGTGACCTCAACGTTATTTGGTCTCGCTCACGCGGGCAATCCGAACGTCTCGCTGCTCGGTCTGTTCAATACGATCCTGGCCGGCGGTTGGCTCGCCGTCGCCTATTTGAAGACGCGCAGTCTCTGGTTGTGCACGAGCCTGCACTGGTCGTGGAACTGGGCGATGAGTGCTATCTATGGTCTGAATGTGAGTGGCTTGCAAGGAATCGTTCAGGGATCATTGTTGACATCCGAGCAAAACGGTCCAGCATGGTTAACGGGCGGCGCCTATGGGCCGGAAGGCGGACTGATCGTCACGATCGTGATTGTTGGCTCTACCGCGCTTCTGTGGCGCGCCCGCTGGCTGACACCGGCGCACACTCGACAAAAGAATCGAGGCATTGACGAATGATTGATTGACAGGTCCTCCAGCGCCTCAACGCGCGGCGGCAACGAGCCTCACGCGATAGGATGTTGTTTTCAAAAGTAGCTCACATCAAGAGTCCGGAGAAGGTCATCGCTGATGAAGCGACAGGCACTGGCCCAAGCGCCTAAGCTCACCAGGAACGATGAAATTCTTTTCGCAGGCATAACGAAAATGGTTATTTTAGAGGAATCGCCCATGTGCTCCGCGCTCGCCACGAGAAAATACAGTTCTTTCGTGAGGTTCGTGTGTTTCGTGGGCGATTTTCAGAGGAGAAAGCGCCGTCGCCGCTTCGCTCTGCCGGCGCACTCCAAGATAAATTCAGGAATCGCCCTCATGCTCCGCGCTCGTTTCCCATCAGCCGCGCAAGCGGCCTGCAAGTCGTGTAGTCTGCCGTAACACACTGATCCGGCCAGTAGTTTGTGATGGCGCGTCTATCGCCCTGCGTTGCGTAGTATCGGTGAAGACCAACTGATCTTGCGCACGACCGGCGAATAGGATTTTGGATTGACGCAGAACCATTGGACGACATCACCATGACCGAGGCCTCTTTGTCAATCAAGAAATTCTCCAGAGCCGGACTTGTTCCCCGGAGAAGCGCAATGCTAGAATTGCGCCCGCCTGCATTACATAAGAATAAAGGCTCAGCAAAAGCAGCGAGATTCAGGTGAGGTCATTTCAGATCAGAGGTAACAGAGAGATGAAAAGTCATCGCATAGTTTGCAGTGTTCTCTTTCTTCTAGTCGTTGGTTGCTGCGTCATGGGGAACGTGGCATCGGCAATGTGGCAAACAGGGCGCGTGATCGAAACCATAGCCGGAACGGGCGCGCCCGGTTTCAGCGGCGATGGAGGGCCGGCCACACAGGCGCGATTCGGTACGTTATCAGCGCTGGCTGTAGACATGGCCGGTAACTTATATCTGTCCGACATCACGCACCATCGCGTCCGTCGCATTGGTGCAAACGGCATCATCACGACCATTGCAGGAACCGGTGTAGCCGGCTTCAACGGCGATGATCGTCCGGCCATCACGGCGCAACTGGCCACGCCAGCAGGACTGGCCATTGATGCTGCTGGTCGGCTCTACATCGCCGATTTGGGCAATCATCGCGTCCGTCGCGTTGACGCTGATGGCATCATCAGGACGGTTGCCGGCAACGGCGCGCGCGACTTCAGTGGGGATGGCGGACCGGCGGCAGCGGCCAGCTTGGCTTATCCGTCGGATGTTGCCTTTGACACCTTGGGCAACATCTTCATCACCGATGTCGGCAACTATCGAGTGCGCAAGATTGACCCTGATGGCATCATCACAACAGTAGCCGGCAATGGACAACGTGGCTTCGCTGGCGACGGCGGACCGGCGCTGGAAGCCAGTTTCCGTGAGACGGCGCGCATAAGTGTGACGGCTCTCGACGAACTGCTGATCGTGGATCGCTTCAATCATCGGCTGCGTCGCATTGACCAAAACAACATCATTCATACGCTGGCCGGCAATGGGAGCTACGGCTACAACGGCGATCACATACCGGCAACCGCCGCTAGTATGCGATTTCCACAAGATGTAGCCGTTGATCCGTCCGGTCTGATTTACATTGTGGATACATCCAATCATCGCGTTCGCCAAGTTGATGCTGATGGTGTGATCAGCACAGTAGCGGGCAACGGTGTTCCCGGTTATGTCGGCGATGGCGGTCCGGCCGATCAAGCTTCATTAAACAATCCATCAGCCATCGCGGTAGACGCCGCCGGCACGATTTACATCGCTGATTCGTTCAACTATCGCATTCGCGTTGTCCGCGCTACTGCTCAATAGATGAGCGCGCGTTTTCTGAAGAAAGCGCAAGCTAGCCAAGCGACGTTCTCTATGAGCCGATTGGCTAATTTACAAGCCCCTGGCTGATCTATGAAGCCTATTGGCTGATTGATGTGCTTACTTAGTCAGGCTCTCTCTTCGTGCTATTTTGAGCGCCGACGTGTTACCCAAGCGAGGAGGTACAATGGATTTCAGGATTGATGAAAAGATACGAGCTATGACGCAGGACATCCGCCAGTTCATGCAGGCGGAAGTCTATCCGCTCGAACGCCCGTTAGTGGAGAAAGGATTTGGTCAACTCCTGCCGACATTGCACGCGCTGAGGCAGCGCGTGAAGGAACAGGGGTGGTGGGCGCCGTTTCTGCCGAAACAGTATGGTGGCGTTGGCTTGACCTTGCGGGAGTTCGCTCATGTGAGTGAAGAGCTGGGACGAAGCCCGCTCGGACACTTCTTGTTTAACTGTCAAGCGCCTGATGTCGGCAACATGGAACTGTTGATGCAGTTTGGCACAGAGGAGCAAAAAGAGACCTACTTGATGCCGTTGGCGCGTGGCGAGATTCGCAGTTGTTTTGCCATGACCGAACCGGATTATCCTGGCTCGAATCCCGTGTGGATGGGCACGACAGCGGTCAAAGATGGCGATCACTACGTCATCAATGGCCGGAAATGGTTCACCTCGGCTGCTGACGGGGCGACGTTTGCCATCGTGATGGCCATTACCAATCCTGAAGCTGAACGTCCGCACAAGCGGGCAAGTCAGATTCTGGTCCCATTGAACACGCCCGGTTACCGCCTGGTGCGGAACGTCTCTGTGATGGGCGAAACGGGTCAGGACTGGCTCACGCATGGCGAGGTGGAATTTCAGAATTGCCGTGTGCCACAGACGAATCGGCTCGGCCCGGAAGGCGACGGATTTGTGCTGGCGCAAGAACGACTCGGGCCGGGGCGCATACACCATTGCATGCGCTGGATAGGAATTTGCGAACGGGCGTTTGAGCTGATGTGCCAGCACGCTGCTCGACGACAGTTGGCGCCGGGCAAGCCGCTGGGCAGCCGACAAATCATTCAGCAGTGGATTGCTGAATGCCGAGCTGAGATCAATGCCGCTCGGTTGATGGTGTTGCAAGCCGCGTGGAAGATAGATCATGAAGGCGCGCGCGCCGCGCGTGATGAGATATCGCTGATCAAGTTTTATGTGGCCGGCGTCTTGCAGCGCGTCTTGGACCGCGCCATTCAGGTGCACGGCGGGCTTGGCGTCACCGATGATTTGCCGCTGGCGTTTTGGTATCGGCATGAGCGGGCCGCGCGCATTTATGATGGCGCTGATGAGGTGCACAAAGCATCGGTCGCCCGACGGATTCTGCGAACTTACGGTGTTGAGGTTGGGTGATATGAACATGGATTGGATGGATCGCCCGCAGGCCGTGCGCTCGGGCGAGGAGTTGGACATTGAAAAGCTGGAAGGCTACCTGGCGGCGCACCTGCCTGATTTCACGCCTCCGCTGCTCGTCGAGCAATTTCCTAGCGGCTACTCAAACTTAACGTATCTGCTCCGCGCCGGCGAGCGAGAGTTGGTCTTGCGACGCCCGCCGTTCGGGGCCAATATCAAAACGGCTCATGATATGGGCCGCGAGTATCGCATCCTGCGGCATCTTTGGCCTGTGTACAGCAAGGTCCCACGCCCGTTGATCTACTGTGAGGATGAATCAGTGCTCGGCGCGCCGTTTTACGTGATGGAACGAATCAAAGGCATGATTCTGCGCACCAAGCCGCCCGAGGGGCTCCAATTGACGCCGGCGCTGATGCGACGCCTTTCAGAAGCCACGATTGATAACCTTGCTGAGCTGCACGCGATTGATTATCGCGCAGCCGGATTGGGCGAGCTGGGTCGGCCTGAAGGCTACGTGGCCCGGCAAGTCAAGGGATGGACTGAACGGTATCGAAACGCGCGAACCGATGATATTCCAGAGATCGAGCGCGTCGCCGAGTGGCTGGCCGCGCACATGCCGTTTGAAACTGGCGCGGCGCTGATTCACAATGACTACAAGTACGACAATCTGGTTCTTGATCTGAACGATCCAGCCCGTATCATCGCCGTGCTGGATTGGGAGATGGCCACGATTGGCGATCCGTTGATGGACCTGGGCACGACGCTTGGCTACTGGGTTGATCCTGACGATCCGGATGAATTGCAAGAATCAAAATTCTGCTTGACCACGCTGCCCGGCAATCTGAGCCGGCAACAACTGGCCGAACGCTACGCGGCAAAGAGCGGACGTGACCTATCGCATCTGCTGTTTTACTACGTTTACGCTTTGTTCAAAATCGCCGTGATTGTGCAGCAGATTTATCGCCGATATAAGCAAGGATTTTCTCAGGACGAACGCTTTGCCGGATTGATCCAGATGGTGCGCGTGCTCGGACAAACGGCGCTCCGCGCGATTCAAACAGGACGCATCAACCGGCTGGGTGGGTAAGAAATCTATATAAGCAGTCACTATGGTGGAGCAAATATGAATATTGAAGGACGAACATTTCTCATCAGTGGTGGCGGATCGGGGCTTGGCAGAGCGACAGCGCAGTTGCTGGTCGAGTCCGGCGCCAATGTTATTATCGCGGATTTAAATCAAGAAACCGGACAACGCACAGCGGCAGAGCTGGGCGCCTGTGCGCACTTTGTTCAGACAAACGTCGCCGATGAAGCAAGTGTGCAAAACGCGATTAACGCGGCTGTGGCCACGTATGGCGGTTTGCACGGCGCGATCAGTTGCGCAGGGATTGGCTTAGCCGAGCGGGTACTCGGCAAACATGGGCCGCATCCGTTGGAGTCATTCGTCAATGTCATTCAAGTGAATTTGATCGGCACGTTCAATGTCATTCGTCTGGCGGCAGCCGCCATGGCGCAGAATGAGCCGACGACCGGCGGTGAGCGCGGCGTGCTCATCAATACGGCCTCGATTGCCGCCTTTGATGGGCAAATCGGGCAGGCTGCGTACTCAGCCTCCAAAGGCGGCATTGTCGGCATGACGCTGCCGGTGGCGCGTGACCTGGCGCGAATAGGAATTCGCGTCGTGACAATCGCGCCGGGCATTTTCGATACACCGTTGCTCGCTGGCTTGCC